>NZ_JBIRHU010000001.1:0-272211 GCF_044328675.1 Streptomyces sp. NPDC017890 | reverse complement strand
GGCCGCCGCGGAGGTGTCCGCGGCTTCGGCGACGGACGCTGAGCCGGCCGCCGATGCCGCTGAGCCCGCCGAGGCGCCCGCGCCCGCCGAGCCCGTCAAGGACGCCGCTCCGCGCCGTTCCCGCCGTCGTGCCACGCGCAGTGTGACCTCGCCCGCCGAGCCGGCCGCCGCGGAGGTGTCCGCGGCTTCGGCGACGGACGCTGAGCCGGCCGCCGATGCCGCTGAGCCCGCCGAGGCGCCCGCGCCCGCCGAGCCCGTCGAGGACGCCGCTCCGCGCCGCTCCCGCCGCCGTGCCACGCGGCGCGTGTCCGCCCCGACCGGCGCGCCCGCCGACGGCGGCGCCGACGAGCGCGAGCCCGCGTCGGCCCCCGAGCCCGCGTCGGCCCCCGAGGCCGCGCCGGCCCCCGAGGCCGCGGAGACCGCCGAGCCCGTCGAGGACGCCGCTCCGCGTCGTGCCCGCCGCCGGTCCACCCGTAAGGCCGCCACCGGTTTCGCCGCGCCGCCGCGGACCGCCGCCGCGCCGTCCGACGAGGCCGACGCCCCCAAGCGCCCGTCGCGTCCCGCGGTGGCCGTGTTCCAGGCGCCCGTGTTCGCCGAGCCCCAGTTCCAGACGCCCGAGCGGGCCGCGGCCGAGGCCGCCGCCGAGGCGGCCGGGGCCGAGCCGGCGAAGGCGCAGGAGCCCGAGGTCTCCGAGGCGCCCGAGGAGGTCGCGGAGGTCGCCGAGGAGCAGTCCGCCGGGCCGCGCCGCCGCCGCAAGCGCCGGGGTGCCGCCGAGGAGGTCACCGAGGAGCGGGCCGCCGCCGTGCCGCAGGACGAGCCGCACGCCGAGACCGAGGCCGACGAGTCGGGCGAGGACCACGACGACGCCGAGGGCTCCGAGGAGTCCGGTTCGCGTCGCCGCCGTCGCCGGGGCGGCCGTCGCCGTCGCCGGGGCGAGGGTGACCTGGGCGAGTCCGCCGAAGGCGACGAGCACATCGCCGCCGAACAGGCCGCGCAGGACGCCGAGGACGCCGCCGAGCAGGCGGAGGAGGACGCCGAGGAGAGCGAGGACGCCTCGGGCGAGGGCGGTGGCTCCAGCAGCAGCCGTCGCCGTCGCCGCCGTCGTCGCCGGGCCGGGGACGGCTCCGGGGACTCCGAGTCGTCCGCCGACGACCCCGAGCGCACCGTCGTCAAGGTCCGCGAGCCCCGCCCGAAGGCGGAGCCGTCCGACGAGGTGCAGTCCATCAAGGGCTCGACCCGCCTGGAGGCCAAGAAGCAGCGCCGCCGGGAAGGGCGCGAGCAGGGCCGCCGGCGCGTCCCGATCATCACCGAGGCCGAGTTCCTGGCCCGCCGCGAGGCCGTCGAGCGCGTCATGGTCGTCCGCCAGCACGGCGAGCGCACGCAGATCGGCGTCCTGGAGGACGGCGTGCTCGTCGAGCACTACGTCAACAAGGAGCAGGCGACCTCGTACGTCGGCAACGTCTACCTCGGCAAGGTGCAGAACGTGCTGCCGTCGATGGAGGCCGCCTTCATCGACATCGGCAAGGGCCGCAACGCCGTCCTGTACGCCGGTGAGGTCAACTTCGAGGCGCTCGGCATGTCGGGCGGTCCGCGCCGCATCGAGTCGGCGCTCAAGTCCGGCCAGTCGGTCCTCGTGCAGGTCACCAAGGACCCGATCGGCCACAAGGGCGCCCGCCTGACCAGCCAGGTCTCCCTGCCCGGCCGTTACCTGGTCTACGTGCCCGAGGGCTCGATGACCGGCATCAGCCGCAAGCTGCCCGACACCGAGCGGTCCCGGCTGAAGACCATCCTCAAGAAGATCGTCCCCGAGGACGCGGGCGTCATCGTGCGCACCGCCGCCGAGGGCGCGAGCGAGGAGGAGCTGCGCCGCGACGTCGAGCGGCTCCAGGGGCAGTGGGAGGACATCCAGAAGAAGGCGAAGGGCGGCGGCAGCTCGAACGCGCCGTCGCTGCTCTACGGCGAGCCGGACATGACCGTCCGGGTCGTCCGCGACATCTTCAACGAGGACTTCTCCAAGGTCGTCGTCAGCGGTGACGACGCCTGGCAGACCATCCACGGCTACGTGTCCCACGTGGCGCCCGACCTCGCCGAGCGGCTGTCCAAGTGGACCAGCGAGGTCGACGTCTTCGCCACGTACCGGATCGACGAGCAGCTCGCCAAGGCGCTGGACCGCAAGGTCTGGCTGCCCAGCGGCGGTTCGCTGGTGATCGACCGGACCGAGGCGATGGTCGTCGTCGACGTCAACACCGGCAAGTTCACCGGTCAGGGCGGCAACCTCGAGGAGACGGTCACCAGGAACAACCTGGAGGCGGCCGAGGAGATCGTGCGCCAGCTGCGGCTGCGCGACCTCGGCGGCATCATCGTCATCGACTTCATCGACATGGTGCTGGAGTCCAACCGGGACCTGGTGCTGCGGCGTCTGCTGGAGTGCCTGGGCCGGGACCGGACCAAGCACCAGGTCGCCGAGGTGACCTCGCTGGGTCTGGTCCAGATGACCCGCAAGCGGGTGGGCCAGGGTCTGCTGGAGTCGTTCTCCGAGACCTGCGTCCACTGCAACGGGCGTGGTGTCATCGTCCACCTGGACCAGCCGACCGCCGCCGGTGGTGGCGGCGGTGGCAAGCGCCGCAAGCGGGCGCGGGCCGGCGGCGAGCAGCCGCACGAGCACGAGGCCGTGGCCGGTGTCGAGACCGGTGTGACGGCCGAGCAGGAGGCGGACGCCGAGTCCGAGTCCGAGGTCGCCGCCGAGGTGGCCGAGCCGGTCGCCCTGCCGGCGCCCGACTTCAGCGCGGACGAGGAGCTGTACAGCAGCGCCGCCGAGGCCGAGGCCGCCGCCACGCGCGGTCGCGGCCGGCGTCGTACGAGCCGGCGGGCGTCGTCCCCGGCGGGCGCCCCGAAGGCCGCGAAGGGCGAGGCCCGGCGCGCCGAGGCCCCGACCGCGCAGGACGTCACGGTCGAGGAGGAGGTCGAGCGCCCCGTGCGGCGGGAGTCCGCCGCCGAGGTGCTGGCCGAGCCCGCCGCCGTCGAGGACGCCGTTTCCGGCGCCCCGGCCCCGGTCGTGACCCAGGCCCCCGCGGCCGCCAAGGCCCCGGCCGTGACCGAGGCTCCGGCTGCCGAGGAGGCCGCGCCCAAGGGCCGTACCCGCCGTCGGGCCACCCGGAAGGTGTCCGCACCGGCCGGTTCGCCCGCCGGTGCCGAGGCCGCCGTGCTGACGGTCCCGGAGACCGAGCGGTCCGAGCGGGCACCGGAGGCACCGGCCGCCGCGGAGGCGTCGGCGGAGCCGTCCGGTACGGCCGCCGAGAGCGCCGCCCCGGCCCGTCCGCGGCGCCGGGCCGTGCGCAAGCCCACGACGTCCACGGCGTCCGAGGAGGCGGCCGTCATGGTCGTCCCGTCGGCCCCGGCGGGCGAAGCGGAGCCGGCGGCGGCCGAGCAGGACGTGACCGCGGCGGAGGCCGCCGAGGAGGCCGCCCCGGCCAAGAAGGCGGCGGCCCGCAAGACGGCCAAGAAGGCGACGGCGAAGAAGGCCGCCACCAAGAAGACCGCGGCGGCCAAGAAGACGACGACCGCGAAGAAGGCCACGGCCAAGAAGGCGGCCAAGACGACGACCGCCAAGAAGACCACGGCCAAGAAGGCGGCGTCGAAGAAGACCGCGGCGGCTGCCCAGCAGGCGCCGTCCTCGGTCACGGCCGCCACCGACGAGGGCTGATCCGGCCGCCTGTCGCAGTACGTGTGGTCCTGTCCGCTCGGAATCCGCTGGGAATTCGGTTCGGACAGGACCACACGTTTCCCCGGGCGTCCGCGGGCGCATCATCACGGGACAGCCGTGCCACCGGCCCGTCCCCGCCGACCCGCCCCGCGAGAGGAAGAGACCACGTGCCGGTACTGACAAGGCTCATCCCCTCGCCGCTCGTGGTGGACATCCGCCCGGGCGCCCTCGACGACCTGGCGGGTGTCCTCGCGGACCAGCGGATCTCCCAGTCCGGGAAGCTCGCCGTGGCGGTCAGCGACGGCTCGGGGGCCCGCCTGCGCCGGCGGCTGGCGCCGTCCCTGCCCGGCGCCGACTGGTTCGAGGTGGGCGGCGGCACGATCGACGACGCCGTGCGGCTGGCCGACGGCATGAAGTCGGGCCGCTACGACGCGGTCGTCGGACTCGGCGGCGGCAAGGTCATCGACTGCGCCAAGTTCGCCGCGGCCCGCGTCGGCCTGCCCATGGTCGCCGTGGCCACCAACCTCTCCCACGACGGCATCTGCTCGCCGGTGTCGATACTGGACAACGACGCCGGCCGCGGCTCGTACGGCGTGCCGACGCCCATCGCGCTCGTCGTCGACCTGGCGGTGATCCGCGAGGCGCCGATCCGCTTCGTGCGCTCCGGGATCGGCGACGCCGTCTCCAACATCTCCGCGGTCGCCGACTGGGAGCTCGCCCACCGCGTGAACGGCGAGAAGGTCGACGGCCTCGCCGCGGCCCTGGCCCGGCAGGCCGGCGAGGCCGTGCTGCGCCACCCCGGCGGCTGCGGGGACGACGGCTTCCTGACCGTGCTGACCGAGGGCCTGATGCTGTCCGGCATCGCCATGACGATCGCCGGGCACACCCGCCCCTCGTCCGGCGCCTGCCACGAGATCAGCCATGCGCTCGACCTGCTGTACCCCGGGCGGGCGGCGAGCCACGGCGAGCAGGTGGGCATCGGCGCGGCCTTCGCGACGTATCTGCGGGGCGAGTACGAGGCCTCCCTGCTGACGGCCCGGACGCTGCGGCGGCACGGGCTGCCGGTGGTGGCCCAGGAGATCGGGTTCGGTGACGACGAGTTCGTGCGGGCCGTGGAGTTCGCGCCGCGGACCCGGCCCGGCCGGTTCACGATCCTGGAGCACCTGGACCTGTCGCCGGCGCGGGCGAAGAAGGCGTACGCCGAGTACGTCGCGGCGGTCGCGGACTGAGGCGGCGGCCGGGCGCCCGGGCCCGGTTTGACCCCTGTCGTGAGGCCCCGTAATCTTGACCGTCGGCGTGTCGACTGACGCGTCACACCTCCGTAAACCTTTCTTCCTTCCGGGTGCGGGCCTGCCGGGCCCCGGCCGGGAGAGGCCGTCCGCGTGTGTCACCGGGCGGCTGGACTGCGGGGGTGCCGTTCCCGAGCGAGAGAGTGAGATCCGCGTGTACGCCATCGTGCGCAGCGGTGGTCGCCAGCACAAGGTTGCTGTCGGCGACATCGTTGAGGTTGACAAGATTTCCACCGCCCAGGTCGGCGACACGGTCGAGCTCTCGACCCTGCTCGTCGTTGACGGCGACGCTGTGACCAGCGACCCGTGGGTGCTGGCCGGCATCAAGGTCCAGGCCGAGGTCGTGGACCACCACAAGGGCCAGAAGATCGACATTCTGCGCTACAAGAACAAGACCGGCTACCGCCGTCGTCAGGGCCACCGCCAGCAGTACACGGCGATCAAGGTCACTGAGATCCCCGCGGCTGCGAAGTAAGGGACTGAGAACAGATGGCACACAAGAAGGGCGCATCGTCCACTCGGAACGGGCGCGACTCCAATGCCCAGCGGCTCGGCGTGAAGCGCTTCGGCGGTCAGGCCGTCAACGCGGGTGAGATCCTGGTCCGCCAGCGCGGCACCCACTTCCACCCGGGCGCCGGCGTCGGCCGTGGCGGCGACGACACGCTGTTCGCGCTGCAGGCCGGTGCGGTGCAGTTCGGCACCCACCGTGGCCGCAAGGTCGTGAACATCGTTCCGGTCGCCTGATCGGATTCTTTCGCGAGGCGGACCTCACTTCCCCCCAAGGGAAGCGGGTCCGCCTTTCGCGTGTTACCCAAGAGACATTCCCGCAGTGAGTAGTAACTGGAGGCACATCCCATGACCACCTTCGTGGACCGCGTCGAACTGCACGTCGCCGCGGGTAACGGAGGCCACGGCTGTGCCTCCGTCCACCGTGAGAAGTTCAAGCCGCTCGGCGGCCCGGACGGCGGCAACGGCGGCCGGGGCGGTGACGTGATCCTCACCGTCGACCAGTCGGTGACCACACTCCTCGACTACCACCACTCCCCGCACCGCAAGGCCACCAACGGCAAGCCCGGCGAGGGCGGCAGCCGCTCCGGCAAGGACGGCCAGGACCTGGTCCTGCCCGTACCCGACGGCACCGTGGTCCTCGACAGGGCGGGCAACGTCCTCGCCGACCTGGTCGGCCAGGGCACCTCCTACGTCGCCGCACAGGGCGGCCGGGGCGGCCTCGGCAACGCGGCGCTGGCCTCCGCGCGGCGCAAGGCGCCCGGCTTCGCGCTGCTCGGCGTGCCCGGGGACCTCCAGGACATCCACCTGGAGCTGAAGACCGTCGCCGACGTGGCACTGGTCGGCTACCCGAGCGCCGGCAAGTCCTCGCTGATCTCCGTACTGAGCGCGGCCAAGCCGAAGATCGCCGACTACCCCTTCACGACGCTCGTCCCGAACCTGGGCGTGGTGACGGCCGGCGAGACCGTGTACACCGTCGCGGACGTCCCCGGCCTCATCCCCGGCGCCAGCCAGGGCAAGGGCCTCGGCCTCGAGTTCCTGCGCCACGTGGAGCGGTGCAGCGTGCTGGTGCACGTGCTGGACACGGCGACGCTGGAGTCCGAGCGTGACCCGGTCTCCGACCTGGACATCATCGAGGGGGAGCTGCGCGAGTACGGCGGGCTGGACAACCGGCCCCGGATCGTCGTCCTCAACAAGATCGACGTGCCCGACGGCAAGGACCTCGCCGAGATGGTCCGGCCGGACCTGGAGGCGCGCGGCTACCGCGTCTTCGAGGTGTCCGCGGTGGCCCACATGGGTCTGAAGGAGCTGTCCTTCGCGCTGGCCGAGCTGGTGGGCAACGCGCGCGCCGCCCGGCCCAAGGAGGAGGCCACGCGGATCGTCATCCGGCCCAAGGCCGTGGACGACGCCGGCTTCACCGTCACCCGCGAGGAGGACGGCCTGTTCCGGGTGCGGGGCGAGAAGCCCGAACGCTGGGTGCGCCAGACCGACTTCAGCAACGACGAGGCCGTCGGCTACCTCTCCGACCGGCTCAACCGCCTCGGCGTCGAGGACCGGCTGATGAAGGCGGGCGCGCGCAACGGTGACGGCGTGGCCATCGGCCCCGAGGACAACGCGGTCGTCTTCGACTGGGAGCCGTCGGTGACGGCCGGCGCCGAGATGCTCGGCCGCCGCGGTGAGGACCACCGCTTCGAGGCGCCCCGCCCGGCCGCGCAGCGACGCCGGGACCGGGACGCGGAACGCGACGAGGCGGAGCGGGAGTTCGACGGCTTCGAGCCGTTCTAGACCTCGGCCCGTGAAAGCCGGCGAAAAAGGGGCCCGCCCGCATCCGTGAGGATGCGGGCGGGCCCCTTCGGTGTGTCACGAGCCGGTGTCCGTGTCAGGTGACCGGTTCTGTCTGCCGGTCCCGGTCGGTGGGCGAGACGTCCTCCGACTCGCCCTTCGACGCGTCCTCCGACTCGCCCACCGGGTCGGACGCCTCGGTCCGGACGGCGTCGCGCTGCCGCTTGGCGTGGCGCAGCCGCTCGGCGATCAGCGGGAGGGTCAGGATGCCCAGGAACATCGGCGCGAACATGTACCGCGCCAGGGGGGCGGGGTTGGCCGCCACCACCGTCAGCTGGAGCGCCAGCGGAACCGCCATCAGCCCCAGCGGCGCCCAGGAACGGTGCCGGCGTGCGAAGACCAGCAGCACCGCGTACGCCGCGTAGCACCAGATCGCACCGCGGAATAGCAGCCACTCCAGCTGCGGGGTCTTGCTGGCCTTCCACGTGAAGAAGGCGATGTCGTGCAGCTGGTCGTTGACCGGGCGGATCTGCAGGACGGAACGGTACGGGCTGTCCCGCATCTCGGGGTTCCAGTCCGCCCAGCCGAAGAGGTTCTTGGGCACCGACGGCCAGCTGACCAGGGTGTTGCCCGCCTTGTCCGCCGGGCCCGGGAACGGCGACCAGGCGATGTGCGAGCGGCACAGCCGCGCCGAGATCATCTGGTCGGGCGTCCGCTTCAGGACCCGCGTCCACAGGTCGATGAGTTCGGTGTTGTACTTCGCGGCCGCCGGGCGGTCCATCGGGGGCCGCATCGCCCAGTCGGCGTTGTAGCAGTTGGCGGCCCGGCCGCTCCAGTGCGACAGCGGTGCCACCTTCGCCATCAGCTCCGTGTCGGCCTTGGTGAAGGTCTGCGGGTACTTGCCGTAGACCACCGCGATGTCCGCGTAGTTCATCGCGTACACCTGGTCCTTCGTCGGCGTGGTCACCCCCAGCGCCGGATAGACCGCCACGTTCATCAGGCCCGAGATCAGCGTGGGGACCACCGTGGCGACGAGCACCGCCCGGCGCATCCGCGGCAGCACGATCAGCATGACCGGGACGGCGAGGACCGCGACGAGCAGGCCGTTGTTGCGGAACAGGCCCATGGCCAGGAACCCGAGGAACAGGACCGCGATCTCGTTGCGGAACGCCTTGTCGTGGACGGACTCCATCCCCCGCATCCGGCGCGCCACCAGGCGACCGGCCGCACCGAACACCAGGACCGCGCCGATGACGAACGGCACGTCCTTCCACACGAAGATGACGAACGAGCCGATCGACGGCACTGCCGCGCACGCGATCGCGGCCGCCGCACCCCACTTGCCCGGCACGCCGAACTTCCGCAGCGTCCCCGCCACGTAGGCCAGCGTCGCCGCCATGGCGACGCTCTGCAGGAACGTCAGGATCGCCAGGTCGCCGGTGCCCTGCAGCGAGAGCCACACGAGCGCGTCGTAGGCCACCGAGTGGTTGGACATCCAGTGGTCGGTGGTGACGTGCCACACGTACGAGACGGAGTCGTAGCTCATCCCGCCGGGGTAGAAGGCGGCCCACCAGAACAGGAAGATCAGCTGGGTGACGGCGTAGACGGCCAGAGGCAGCCGGCGCTGCGCCGGGATGCGCTCCAGGCGCTCCTTCAGGCGGACCCCGCCAAAGGACGTTCTTCGTACTTTCAACGCTGCTCCGCGGGCTCGAGAGTAGGACGGTCGGGGTGTGCGAGTTCCAGCATCCGGCTGATCACCCGCTGGGCGGCGTGGCCGTCGTCGAGGTCGCAGAAGACGTCCTTGAACGCACGGTAGGCCTCCGTGTAGGTGGCGCTGATCCGCTCCGTGTCGGCGAGAGCCTCGATGAGCTCGTCCGAACTCTGCAGCAGCGGTCCCGGTGCTTGCTTCTCGAAGTCGAAGTAGAAGCCGCGAAGCTGGTCGCGGTAGTACTCCAGGTCGTACGTGAAGAACAGCATCGGGCGGCCCGTGTTCGCGAAGTCGAACATGAGCGACGAGTAGTCCGTGACCAGCACGTCCGTGATCAGGAACAGGTCGGCGATGTCCGGGTAGCTGGACACGTCGAAGACGAAGCCGTCCCCGGCGCCGGGCACCGCGTCGACGATGTTGGAGTGCTTGCGGACGAGGATGACGTGGTCGTCGCCGAGGCGCTCGGCCGCCTTGCGCATGTCGATCCGCAGGTCGAACTTGTAGTTGCCCGCCCGGTAGAACTGGTCGTCCCGCCAGGTCGGCGCGTACAGCACGACCTTCTTGCCCTCCGGCAGGCCGATCCGCTCGCGCACCGACCGTGCCGATTCCTCCGTCTTCTCGGAGAGCAGCACGTCGTTGCGGGGGTAGCCGGACTCCAGGATCTCGCCCTCGTACTGGAAGGCGCGTCTCATGATCGGCGTGGAGAACCGGTTCGGGGAGACGAGGAAGCTCCAGTTGGGGGTCTCCTCCGCGACCTTCGACAGGTACTTGCGGTCGGCGAACTGGACGCTGCCGATGTCGTGGCCGATCCGCTTGAGCGGGGTGCCGTGCCAGGTCTGCACGATGACCTGGCCCTCGCGGCGCCGGACCCAGTGCGGCAGGTGGGTGTTGGTGACGATGTACCGGCTCCGGCCGAGCGCCTCGTACCACTCGCGGCTCCACCGCCGGACGGCCTTGACCCCCGTGGGGATCTCGGCGCGGCGGTCCTCCACGACCCACACGTGCTCCAGCTCCGCCCCCTGGCGCAGCAACTCCTCGTAGACGGCGCGCGGCGAGTCCGAGAACTGGCGGCCGGAGAACGAGGCGTACAGGACCGTGTCCCGCAGCGGAGCCGTGCGCGCCTGGGCGTACACACCGGTGCGCATCTCGCGCTGGCGGTACCAGCCCACCTCCTGCGGGCCCAGGTCGGGCGCCGCCTCGACGAGGAGACGGTCCATGAAGCGGTGGGTGAGGGCGTAGTCCCGGCCGCGCACGGTGAAGCGCAGGGGCAGGCCGGTGAGTGCCGACGGTACGGCACGGACCGGTACCTCGACGCGGGTCGCGGTGTCGCGGGCGAACAGGTACCAGCGGCCCTGGCGCAGCGGCACCTCGCTGATGCTGGTGGGCACCGGCAGGAACTCGGTCCGGAAGACGCCGTCGGCGACGGCGGCGGGGTGGGAGTGCTCCTCGGCGTGCCGGCTGTGCCGCAGCACGACCTCGACCGGCCCGTCCACGGTCGCGGGCAGCACGCCCGCCAGGACGATCCGGCCCTCGGGGGTGACGGACAGTTCGGCGACCACGGGCTGGACGGGCTGGGTGCGCAGCGCCAGGCGGCCCGCGCCGTCGTCGGCGACGGCGACGGCCCGTTCGCCCCACCCGGCGGCCGGCCGGCCGTCGAACGAGTACTGCCGGCCCAGGTCGCCGCAGCCGGCCTCGACGGCCACGGGGAACCGGTGCCCGCCGCCGATCACCAGCTCGGCGGTCCACTTGTCGGTGACCTCGAGGTTGTCGGAGTCGCGGCCCGGGACGTCCAGGTCGGCCAGCGGTACCCGCACGGAGAACTCCTGGCCGGACCCGCGCTCCACCGGGTACTCGAGCACCGCCTGCGAGGAGCCGTGGGTGAGGCCCATGGTGAGCGGGGCGGCGCCGGCGGCGGCCTCGTACCCGAGGGTCCCGGTGAGCTCCAGGGCGCCGTCCACGGCCCGGTGGCCGGTCAGCTTGGCGCGGACCCGGTCGACCCGCAGGTACAGATGCTTGTCGGAGATGAACGGGACGACCCGCACGTCCTTCTCCACCCAGAACGCGGCCGGGCTCTCGGCGCTGCCGCTCTCGCCGGCCTTGAGCCGGGTACGGCGGACGAGGCCCTGCTGCGCGGTGGCGACGGTGACCCGCCACACGCCGTCACGCCAGCCGCCGCGGCCCCTGAGCCTGGCCGGGTCGAGTTCGAGGGCGAAGCCGGACCAGTCGTAGTTGTGCAGCGACTGGCCGGAGGTCTGCGTGGCGCGCGCGGCGCGGGTCCGGCTGGGCCGCACCAGGACCGTGCGCCGGCTGCCGACCTCACGCAGCATCAGGACGCGCAGGGCCGTGCGCTGGGGGCGCCCGGCGGCCAGGTTGCGGATGTAGGCGTGCCCCTCGATGAGCAGACGGCCGCCGCGCCACACGATCTCCTCGGCCCGGGCGCGAGCCGAGAAGTCGGAGTCCACGCGCAGGATCGAGCGGGGCACCGCCTGCTTCTTCGTGTCGATCACCGGGTAGTCGGCGAAGTGGCGCAGGCCCTGGCGGACGACCGGGACGGCCCGGCCGGTCTCCCGCTCGAAGGCGAGGAGTTCCATGAGCTCGTCGAGGCGGCCCTCACGGATCAGGTGGCACTTCAGGCGCAGCGCGACCGGCAGCCGGGGCATGACCTCGGGGTCGACCCGGCTGAGGAAGTCGGCGGCGCCGCCCATGAACAGGTCGCGGAACTCGTCACCGGCCTCGTCGAGGACGGCCATGAAGAGCGGCAGCTCGTCGGTGATGAAGATCTCGTCGTACCAGCGCTTGTGCGCGGCGTACCGGTCGCCCGGCCGGGAGGCCAGGAAGCGGCTCACGGTGTCGCAGGACTTGATGCGGTCGCGGACGTTGACCGGTTCGGTGCGGCGCTGGGTGATGGACGGGGCGCCGCCGGTGCGCTGGCGCCACAGGTAGATCGGGTCGCCGAGGACGTCGACCGCGGAGGCCAGGAAGTGCGCGGGCAGCGTGACCGGGGCGTCCTCGTAGAGGATGCCGGGGAACTCGAAGGCGTGCTTGTCCCAGAACGACCGGCGGAACACCTTGTTCCAGGCCGTGCGGTCGTAGACGAGGTCCTTGTCGCGGGTGATGTGGGTCCGCTCGCGGCTGGTGCGCAGTCGCTTCCGGTGCAGCGGGGAGGGCAGGATCTCGCCGGCCTTGAGCAGGTTGACGTTGCCGCTGACGAAGTCCGAGCCGGTCGCCTCCAGACTCGTTATGCACCGCTCGTACGCGTCGGGCAGCACCACGTCGTCGCTGTCGACGAAGGCGAGGAACTCGGTGCCCTCGGTCAGGTGGGCGACCCCGGTGTTCCGGGCCGGGCCCAGGCCCTGGTTCTCCTGGGGGACGACGCGGAACCGGTCGTCCTTCGCCGCCCACCTCTCGGCGATCGCGAGGCTGCCGTCCTTGGAGCCGTCGTCCACGACGATGGCCTCCCAGTCGGTGAACGTCTGGTCCGCGATCGACTGCAGGCACTCTTCGAGGAAGAGCTCCACGTTGTAGACAGGGACGACCAGTGACAGACGGGGAGGCATGTGGGGTACTGCACCTTTCTCAAGGTTTCGTTCGTGTTCGGCGATGACCGGACTCGCCGGACACGGTAGCTCTAGTCGCGCGCGGGGCGGCGGCCAGGGCGATCCGAGGGGAGGGCCACCGGTGGCACGTTCTCCTGGTTCAGGAAGACCCGGCGCACCACACGCTCCGCGGCCCGGCCGTCGTCGAACTCGCAGAACCGTCCGCGGAACTCCAGTCGGGCCTTCGCGGAGGTGTCGTCGCACCAGCGCCCGGAAAGGAAGACGTCCAGAAGGTCGCCTTCGGTTGCCACCACGTGGCCGGGAGGTATGTCGTGGATGTCGAAGTAGGTGCCGCGGGTGGCCCGGTAGATCTCCCAGTCGTTGGCGAAGACCACGATCGGCCGGTCCAGGAGCGCGTAGTCGAACATCAGCGACGAGTAGTCGGTCAGCAGACAGTCCGCCGCGAGGTACAGCTCCTCGACCGAGGGGTGCCCGCTCACGTCGACTATCCGGGAGCCCTCCGCGGCCCCGGGGCCCGAGCCGAGGTTGAAGTAGTGGGACCGCGACAGCACGGTGAAGTCCTCGCCGAGCTGATGGGCGAAGTGCTCCAGGTCGAGCATCGGCTGCGGCTTGGCGTGGTAGTCCCGGTGGGTCGGCGCGTACAGGACGACCTTGGTGCCGGGAGCGATGCCGAGCGCCTCGCGGGCCCGGACCCTGTCCTGGTCGGTGGCGTTCGCCAGGATGTCGTTGCGGGGGTAGCCGTAGTCGAGCGAGGTGTACTCGGCCGGGTAGGCGCGCTCCCAGACGGCGGTGCTGAAACTGTTGGAGGAGACGCTGTAGTCCCACCGGTCGACCCGCTGCATCAGGGTCCGCATGTTCAGCTGGCCCTGAGCCATCGGGAACTCGGCCTGGTCGACACCCATCCGCTTGAGCGGTGTGCCGTGGTGGGTCTGGAGGAAGACCTGCCCGGGCCGCTTGACCACGCTGGTCGGGAAGTTGACGTTGTTCACGAAGTACTTGCCGCGCGCCATCGCCCGCCAGAAGCCCCACGAGCCCGGGTGGACGACCGTGGTACCGGGCGGCGGGGTGTTGCGCGAGCCCGGCTTGAGCACCCAGACCGTCTCGGTCCGAGGGGAGAGCTCGAGGAGCTTCTTGTGCACGGCCGCCGGGTTGCAGGAGTAGTCGGAGTTCCAGTACGCGGCGAAGACGGCGAGGTCGTCCTTCACCGGCAGCAGGCGGTGGGCCCGGTAGTAGTTCGCCAGGACCCTCTTGCGCAGTGCCTTCTTCGCCTTGCGGGAGACCTGGCGGGACCGGCGGACGGACCGGTACGCGCCGCGGGCGGCGGAGTACAGCGGTGCCGGCAGCCGGTCGACGGAGCGGCGCGCGGCCGGCTTGGCGGCCTGGGGCTCCCGGTAGTCGTCCGGGCGGTGGGCCCGCTCGGCCTCCAGCCGGCGGGCGCGAAACTCGGCGCGGGCGTCGTCGGGCAGCCGGCCGGGGCTGTTCTCGATCACCCGGAGGTGGTTGGTCATGCGCTCGAAGAGCGCGCCCCGCCAGCGTTCGAGCTCGGGGTGCTCGGACAGGAACGCGAAGACCAGGTCGTACTGGTCGAAGACGTCGAAGTGCTTGCGGCTGGTGGAGTGCAGGATGCTGCCCTGGCGCCGCTGGCGGTAGTGGATGCAGACCCGGTCGAGGACGGCCATGGTCTCGGCGGCCACCAGGACCGGGTAGGTCCAGGGGGTGTCCTCGTAGTAGCCCGTGGGGTAGAGGAAGCCCCAGCGTTCCACGAAGTCGCGGCGGTACGCCTTGTTCCAGGCGACCTGGAGCAGCCCGAGCAGCTCGGGGTTGTCCTCCAGGGAGAAGACCCCGCGCGGGCTCCCGGTGAGTACCGCCCGCTTCGCGTTGGGGGTGATCCCGCCGTGCCAGTGGGTGCGCGAGTAGTCGAAGATCAGCAGCTCGGGGTCGTCGGTCTCCTCCAGGCGGTGGGAGATCGCCTGGAGGGAGCCCGGCAGCATCGTGTCGTCGCTGTCGAGGAAGATCAGGTAGGTGCCCCGGGCGCGGGCCATGCCCGCGTTTCTCGCTCGGCCCAGGCCCACGTTCTGTTCGAGTTGCACGTCCACGACGCGCGGGTCCTTGGCCGCGTACTCGGCCATGATCTCGCCGCAGGCGTCGGGGGAGGCGTCGTTGACGGCGATGACCTCGAAGTCTTCGAACGACTGACTGAGCACGGAGTCGAGGCAGTCGCGAAGATACGCCTCGACGCCGTATGCCGGCACGATGACGCTGAAGCGGGGCATGGGGGTTTGCGTGGGGATCATGAGACTCGGACTTCCGACGGGGGTGGGGCGATGTGCGAAGGCGGGGTGTGGGGCGCCTTTTCCTTCCAGTAGGGCGGTTACTCGGATCTTGTCAGGGCGTATCCGAGCAGGCGGCGTGCGGCCTGCGAGTGCCGGTGGCGCAGCGCCGAGGGCAGCATGGTCAGGGCGTGCAGCCGCATGGACAGGTGCCGCCGGGCGGCCCGGGCGGCCTTCGGCCAGCCGTGCCGGTCCATGTCGTCGGCGACCTCGTTGAAGAATCGCACGGCTTCGCCGAAACGGGCACCGGTGACGGCTTCGGCCGCGGAGAGACTGCCGGAATGGCGCCGGTAACGGAAGGCCGGCGCAGGGTCGACGACCAGCTTCTCGCCGCGCCGGATCAGCTCGATGATCAGGGCCAGGTCCTGGATGACCGAGAGGTCCTCGCGGAAGCTGACCGCCTTGACGGCGTCGGCGCGCCAGCAGATCGACGGAAAGTACAGCCAGTTCCCGCCGAGCAGGTTCGCGGCGAGCGGTTCGCCGGAGAGGACCAGCCTGCGGCCCTTGTCCTTCGGCGCGTACAGCCGCCGCTTGACCTCGTCGCCCAGTGAGGTGGACGGATTGCCGTGCTCGTCGATGACCTCCACGCCCGGCTGGTAGATCGCCGCGCCGGGCTCGGCCTCGACGGCCGCGCGCACCGTCTCGACATAGGTCGGCATCAGCAGGTCGTCGCTGCCGAGCATGGTGAAGTGCGTCGACTCCACCAGCTCCACGCACTTGCGGAAGTTGCGGGTGATGCCCAGGTTCTGCTCGTTGCGCAGGTAGCGGACCCGGCTGTCGCCGAGTGACGCGAACCACTCCGGTACGCCTTCTTCGCTGCCGTCGTCGACGACGGTCAGCCGCCAGTCCTTGTCGGTCTGGTCGAGCACGCTGTTCACGGCGGCCTGCATCAGCCCGGTGTCGCCGTAGTGCGGCAGCATGATGTCGAGGGTCTGCACCGGGATTACTTGCCCTTCTGCGCGACGAGGCCGAGCGAGGAGCCGCGGCTGAACGCGAGCAGCAGGATCATGCCGATGCGTCCGAGGTACAGGGTGGCCTTCCACGGCGACTGGCTCGGCGTGCCGGTCGTCCGCGGACGCATGGCCACGGGTACCTGCTCGACGCGGAAGCCCGCCCGGATCGCGGCGATCGTGGATTCCACGGTGTCGCCCAGGTACTCGGCCGGGTACCAGCGGGCGAACACCTTGATCAGATCACGATCGCACGCGCGGAAGCCGGAGGTGACGTCGGTGAGCCGGGTGCGCGCCATGCGGGAGAGCCAGAAGGCGAGGACGAGCATCGCCCAGCGGCGCGGGCCGCGGGCCTCGTACTCGCCGGTGCCGGCGAACCGGGCTCCCATGACGAGGTCGGCGTCGCCGTCCAGCCGGGCCAGCAGTTCGGGCACGTTGCGCGGGTCGTGCTGTCCGTCGGCGTCCACCTGGATGGCCACGTCGTAGTCGCGGTCGTGGGCGAACTTGTAGCCGGCCCGCATCGCCCCGCCCACGCCGAGGTTGTACGGCAGGCTCATCACGGTCGCGCCGGCGGCCCGGGCGACTGCGGTCGTGTCGTCGGTGGAGCCGTCGTCGACGACGAGGACGTCCGCGCCCGGGAGTGTGGCGTGGACCTCCTTGATGACCTCCGCGACACCGTCCGCCTCGTTCCACGCGGGCATGATGATCAGTACACGCTTGCCGTCGATCACTTCAGGACCCCCTGGTCGGTGGAGACGGCCGGGGCCTCGTTGTCCGCGAGGTGGGCCCGGAGTTCCTGGACGTCGATGCGGAGCAGCGCCACCTCCTCGGAGAGCGTGCGGCCCTCCTCCTCCAGATGGCCGACCTCCCAGCTCAACTGGAGACAGACGACGAAGAGGAACGCCACGCTCAGGAACAGGATGAGGCTGACGCCCGAGGCGACGCCGACGGCCCGGGCCACCGAGTCCAGGACGGTCGGGAAGAAACCGAGGGGGATGATCACCAGACCGGTGAGCACCCATAGGAACGCGTACTTCTCTTTGAGTTTGCGGCGACGCAGCATCTCGACGATGCATGCGACGAGAAAGACTCCGGTGACCGAAGTCAGCATCCACAACTTCACGCCGCGCTCCGGGGTATCGGACGACTCATGGAAAGGGCCTGTCTACTCTTCCAGGGGTGTACCAGGGGTGTACCAGGGGTGTACCAGGGGTGTATCAGGGCTGTACCAGGGGGGCGGACGGCCGCTGAGGGCCACCGAACTGCATTCCACCGTCCGTGATCACGCTTACTGAGAGCGACAGGAAGGGTGATCATCCTATGAACGCACAGGGCGGTAGCTTACATGAGAGCGAAGAACGAGTGTCATGAAGGTGGCCACCGCGAGTGAGCCCGCGGCGTAGGCCAACTCGACACGCGTACGCAGCTCCAGCGGACTGAGGGTGACCGCCACCAGGACCACCGTTCCCACGATCCACGCCATGAGCTGCATACGGGCACCGCCACTCGTGAGCAGCGCCTGCCCCAGCACCATGGCCAGCATGTACAGCACCGTGCCGAGCGACAGCCAGGCGAAGTCGGCCGCCCCGAGCACGTCCGGCGCGCCGAACACCGTCGGCAGCAGCGCCGGCCCGAGCGCCACCGCGCCGATGCCTCCGGCCACGCCGAGCCCGGCCGTGACGGACGCCGCCCGCACCAGCAGCCGCCGGTAACCCTGGGTGTCCCCCTTGGCCGACGCCGCCGACAGACCCGCGAGCAGCGACACCTGGAAGGCGCCGAAGACGAAGAGCGGCACGCGGGCCAGGACCAGCGCCGACAGCAGCGCCGCGACCAGGGCGTCGTCGTCGGTCGCGATCACCTTGGTACTGATCACCGCGATGTTGACCAGCAGCTGGGCCAGCAGCGTCGAGCCGACGAGCAGCCCCAGGTGCTCGATCAGCTCACGCCACTCGGCCTGCGACCCGGCCCGCGCCCCCCGGAAGACCGGCTTGATCGTCGCGAGTAGGGCCAGCAGCGGCGCCACCGTCAGCACCGCCGCGAAGGCGAACACCGACTGCACACCGGCCACCGCGAGCCCCGCCGACAGCACGATGCGCAGCCCGCCGTCCAGACCGAGCTGTGTCCCGTAGGCCTCGAAACGGCCGAGCCCGGCGAGGACACCCCGCGTCACGTACGCCACGGCCAGCGCCGTGAAGGCGCCGCCGAGCGCGAGCACCAGGCTCGTGTCCCCGTGGAAGAACAGGTCGGCGACGTCCTGGGCGAACAGCGCGAGCGGCACGAGGACCACGGCGAGCAGCCCGAGGGAGAGCGCCGCGCCGCGCCGCAGCACCGGCAGCACCCCGTCGCCGCGCACCACGCGGCCGGCCACGATCCGGGTGATCTCCTGCTCGATGGGGAAGAACAGCCCCAGGCCGATGGAGGAGACCACGGTCCACAGGACCGAGAAGCTCGCCATGTCGTCGACGGCGAGCGTGTGGCCCGCCGCCGCGAGGTGGACGTAACTGGCGACGCCGAGCACCGCCGTACCGGCGCCGACGAAGGCCGTGCCCCGCGGCAGTGCCGTGGAGATGCGCTCCAGGAGGCTCACGCGCCCGTCCGCCCCTCCGCGGTCATCGTCCCCAGGGCCTCGGCGAGCTGATCACGCCAGTGCGGCTGCGCCGCCACACCCGCCTCGGCCCACCGGTCGTGCGCGAGCACGCTGTACGCGGGCCGTACGGCCGGCCGTACGAACTTCTCCGAGGACGTCGGGCGCACCCGCTCCGGGTCGAGACCGGCCAGTTCGAACGTGGCCCGTGCCAGGTCGAACCAGGTGCCCGAGCCGGACGCGGTGCCGTGGTAGACACCTGCCCGCGCCCGTCCGGTGAGGGCCGCCTCGCCCAGCTCCGCGATCTGGAGGGCGAGCGCGACGGTCCAGGTGGGCTGGCCGAGCTGGTCGTCGACCACGTCCACGGTCTCGCGGCGGGTCGCGAGGTCCAGCATGGTCGAGACGAAGTTGCGCCCGTGCGCGCCGTACAGCCACGCCGTGCGCACCACGTAGCCGAGCTCGGGCAGCAGCTCCGTCACCGCCCGCTCACCGGCGAGCTTGCCGCGCCCGTAGGCGTTGACCGGCGAGGTCGGGGCGTCGTGCGGATACGGCTCGGTGCCGTCACCGGGGAAGACGTAGTCGGTGGACACCTGGATGAGTACGGCGCCCTCGGCGGCGCACGCCTCGGCGAGCACCCGTGGACCCTCGCCGTTGATCCGGGTGGCCGCGGCCTCGTCGGCCTCGGCGCCGTCCACGTCGGTCCAGGCGGCGGCGTTCACCACGACGCCGTGGCCCGCCACCGCGGCGCGCACGGCGGCGGCGTCGGTGATGTCCAGTTCCCCGCGGGTCGGCGCGGTGACCGACCGCGTCCCGTCCTGGGTGAGCACCTCGGTGAGGTCACGGCCGAGCATGCCGCCCGCGCCGGTTATCAGCCAACGGGTCATGCCGGAAGCGCCGCCTTCGCCTTGAGCGGCTCCCACCAGGAGCGGTTGTCGCGGTACCACTGGACGGTGTCGGCCAGGCCCTGCTCGAAGGTCACGAGCGGCGTGTAGCCGAGCTCCTCCTGGATCTTGGCGATCGACAGGGAGTAGCGCAGGTCGTGGCCCTTGCGGTCGGCGACGTGCTCGACCATGTCCCAGCCCGCTCCGCACGCGTCCAGGAGCATGCCGGTGAGCTCCTTGTTGGTGACCTCGGTGCCGCCGCCGATGTGGTAGATCTCGCCGGCCCGGCCGCCGCGCAGCGCCATCTCGATGCCCCGGCAGTGGTCGGAGACGTGGAGCCAGTCCCGCACGTTCAGGCCCTCGCCGTACAGCGGTACCTTCCTGCCGTCCAGCAGGTTCGTGGTGAACAGCGGGATCATCTTCTCGGGGAAGTGGTACGGCCCGTAGTTGTTGGAGCAGCGGGTGACCACGACGTCCATGCCGTGCGTGCGGTGGTACGACAGCGCCAGCAGGTCCGAGCCGGCCTTCGAGGCCGAGTACGGGGAGTTCGGCGCCAGCGGCCAGTCCTCGGTCCACGACCCCTCGGCGATCGAGCCGTACACCTCGTCCGTGGACACGTGCACGAACCGGCCCACACCGTGGCGCTTCGCGGCGTCGAGCAGGACCTGGGTGCCCAGGACGTTCGTGGTGACGAACGGTGAGGAGTCCGTGATCGACCGGTCCACGTGCGACTCCGCGGCGAAGTGCACCACCGCGTCCTGGCCGCGCATCACGTCGTCGACCGTGCCGTAGTCACGGATGTCACCGCGGACGAACGTGTAACCGGCCTGGCCGGCCACCGGCGCGAGGTTCTCCTCGTTGCCGGAATAGGTCAGATTGTCCAGGACGGTGACCTGGGCGTCCTCGCCCGAAGGCAGCTGTCCGAGAAGCGACGCCCGCACGAACTGTGAACCGATGAACCCGGCGCCGCCGGTGACGAGAATCTTCATAAGAGCCAGCATTCTATGGGCACACCGGCCGGGACCGTTCAGTGGTCGTTCAGGGACGGTTCAGTGGCCGTTCTCACCCTGGGTGTCCGCCGGACGGCCATGCGTCCTGACGTAGTCTGCCTTCCCATGCGTGGAATAGTGCTTGCCGGTGGTACCGGCTCCCGGCTGTGGCCGATCACCCGTGCCGTGTCCAAGCAGCTGATGCCGGTCTTCGACAAGCCGATGATCTATTACCCCCTGTCCACCCTGATCATGGCGGGTGTGCGGGACATCCTGGTCATCACGGGTCCCGACGAGCGTGCGCAGTTCGAGCGGCTGCTGGGGGACGGGAGCGATCTCGGACTGGACATCCGGTTCGCCACCCAGGAGAACCCCAACGGAATCGCCGAGGCGTTCGTCATCGGTGAGGACTTCATCGGCGACGAGCCGGTCGCGCTGATCCTGGGCGACAACATCTTCCACGGGGTCGGGCTCGGCCGGCAGCTCGCCAAGTACAGCGAGCCCGACGGCGGTGTCGTCTTCGCGCACGCCGTCTCCGACCCGTCCGCGTACGGAGTCGTCGACTTCGACGAGCAGGGCCGTGCCCGCTCCATCGAGGAGAAGCCGGAGCACCCCAAGTCCCGCTACGCGGTGCCGGGCCTGTACTTCTACGACAGCCGGGTCGTCGAGATCGCCAAGGAGCTCGAGCCGAGCGGCCGCGGCGAGCTGGAGATCACCGACGTCAACAAGTACTACCTGGACCGGGGCGAGCTCCAGGTCTCGGTCCTCGACCGCGGCACCGTCTGGCTCGACACCGGAACCTTCCAGTCGCTCGTCCAGGCGTCCGAGTACGTGCGTGTCGTCGAGGAACGCCAGGGCATGAAGATCGGCTGTATCGAGGAGGCCGCCTGGCGTGCCGGTCACATCGACGACGCGCGGCTGCGCGCACTCGCCGAGCCGCTGACCAAGAGCGGCTACGGCGACTACCTGCTCAACCTGCTCACCCACCAGGCCTGACGGCGGACGGACTGTGTCGATGAAGATCAACCCCCTGGGTATCGAAGGCGCGTGGGAGTTCGTCCCCCGGCAGCACGGCGACGCCCGCGGTCTCTTCCTTGAGTGGTACAAGGCCGAGCACATGGCCGAGGCCGTCGGCCACCCGCTCGACCTCAAGCAGGGCAACCTCTCCGTGTCCGCGGCCGGTGTCGTGCGCGGCATCCACTTCGCCGACGTGCCGCCCGGCCAGGCGAAGTACGTCACCTGCGTACGCGGCGCCGTACTCGACGTGATCGTCGACGTCCGGGTCGGTTCGCCCACCTTCGGGCAGTGGGAGACCGTCCGCCTCGACGACCGGGAACGCAAGGCCGTCTACCTCTCCGAGGGGCTCGGCCACGGCTTCTGCGCGCTGACCGACGACGCGACCGTCACGTACCTCTGCTCCGAGGGCTACGCCCCCGAACGCGAGCGGACCGTCCACCCGCTCGACGCGGAGATCGGCATCGAGTGGCCGGTGACCGGCCCGCCCGAGCTGTCCGCGAAGGACGCCCAGGGCCCCACACTGGCCCAGGCCAGGGAAGCGGGAATCCTGCCGCGGTACGAGGAGTGCCTGGCGTTCCGCCGCACGCTCGCGGCGCGCGGCTGAGACACCTCCTCCGGCAGCCGGCCGGCGCGCGGCTGAGACACCTCCTCCGGCAGCCGGCCGGCGCGCGGCTGAGACACCTCCTCCCGCCGGCGCGCGGCTGAGGCGCCCCTCCGGCGTCCCGGCCCGCGCCGCCGCCGCCCGGGCCGGCCGCGCCCACGAGGGGCTCGGCCGTTCGGCCCGCCCGCGGTCCCGGACGAGACATGACCGGGCCCGCCCCGGCAGGGCGGAACGGCGCCACCGGCGCGGCTGAGCCGGCCGGTGGGCGGGGGATCGCAGGGGAGGCCGCCCGCGCGCCGGTGCCACGACCGGCGGGGCCGGCGGCCCCGCCACGCGGCTAGTCCCGCCCCCGCCGCTTCGGAGTGACGGTGACCGGCCCAGGCGCCGCCTTCGCCTGCCGTGGCCCCGGGAGCGGGAGTTCGGCGGCCAGCCGCCGTGCCATCCGGGCCCGGTGCTCCTCGGCCGCCGCGCACAGGGCCCGCACGGCACCGGCGAAGCGCTCCTGGGACGGCGGGTCGGCCGGCCCGAGCAGGCGCAGGGCCAACGCGGCGCGTTCCCCGGCCAGTTCGTCCCGGTCCGGATGCCTGACGGTGTCCAGCAGGTCCGGCACCCCGGCCGCGTCCGGCGTCAGCACGGTCGCCGCCGCCACCGTCGGGAACGTCTTGCGGAACCCGTCCTCGGCCAGCCCGCTGGTGTTGGCCACCGCGTACGGCTTGCCGCTCGCCAGGAAGTCGCTGACCACGCTCGACACGTCGCTGATCAGCAGGTCGGCCCGGTTGAAGCAGGCATAGAGGGGCGGCCGGGCATCCGTGACGACCTGGTGCTCCCACTCGGGCAGCGAGGCCCAGTACGCCTCCTCCCAGGCGGCCGTCGCCCGCGTCACCGCCTCGGCCCGCCCGGGCTCCGGCGCCGGCCTGCGCAGCATCCGCTCCACCTGGTCGGCGGCGGAGCGGAAACCGGCCGCGGTGAGCCGGTCCAGTTCCGCCGTCCGCCGGGCCAGCTCGGCGGACGCCGACGCCTCCGGCCGGGGTCCGCTCCGCTCCCTGTTCGCCGCCCGCACCAGCTCCCGGACACGCAGGTCGGCGGCCCCGGCCCGCGGATCCACCGATCCCGTCAGCGGATGCGGCTTGTACAGCAGCCGCACGCCGGGGTCCGCGAGCAGCGCCCGTACGAGGTTCTCGCCGGCCTCGACCACCGACGTGTTCCCGGGGTTGCCGTCCCAGCCCTCCCAGGTCGGCGCGTACAGGACCGTCGTGAACGCACCGGGAGCGGGCGGACCCGCGTACGGCCGTACGGCCTCCAGCTGCGGGCGGCCGATCTCCACCACGTCCTTGTCCTCGACGCCGACCTCCGCCTGCGCGTACCGCTCGCGCGCCGCCGGGCCGGCGACCCACACCTCGTCGTACGCCTTCGCGTACGGGTTGCACGAGGACAGCTTGTCGCTCTCCCCGTGGTTGACGAAGGCGTGCTTGATCGTGGGGATGCGCAGGACCTGCGAGGTCTTCCCCGAGTTCGACGGGTGGAGGAGGACGCGGAGCGTGGAGTGCTCCAGACACATCAGCGTGGACACCTTCGGCAGGCACACGACCGGGATGTCGGTCGCCGCGATCCGCTGCACCATGAAGCGCTCCCGCAGCACGATCAGTGGCCGCCCGTCCAGCCGCGCGAGGGGCTCCAGCCACATGTTGGCCTGGTACGCCGAGGACGCCCCGCCCGAGAAGTACAGGCCGACGGTCGGCCGGTACTCCGCCAGCCAGGCCTCGAACCAGTCGAGCACCTCCCGCTCGCCCGCCGGCCGGCGCCCCGGCAGCAACCGGACCAGCAGCGCCCCCAGGCCCGCCAGCGCCACCGTCAGGGACAGCGCGAGGCCGGCCGCGCCGTACACCGGCGCGTCGGTGGCCGCCGTGGCCAGCAGCCCGGCCGTCGCCGGCAGCCCGAAGGCCGCCAGCCGGGGCCCGGGGCGGCGCAGCAGAAGAGGGGGCGCCGGGGTCAGGCGCAGCGCCGAGGCGTCGATGTTGCGGGTCACCACGGGCAGCGTCCGGGTGCGCCGGACCAGCACGGACACCGCCTGGATCGCCCAGTGCAGCCCGTAGAAGGCGAGCAGCCCGGCGACGAGCGGCGCGTACACCGTCTCCCGGTGCTGCTCACCGAGCCGCAGCAGGCCCACCACGAGCAGCAGGTCCCGCAGCACGTGCCGCACCGTGACGTCGGCGTGCGACTTGGCGAACAGGGACACCATGCCCCGCTGCCAGCGGTACAGCATCCCCTCGGCGGCCAGCGAACCGGCGGTGGCGGCGAGCAGCAGCGGCACGTGCGGCAGCAGCGCGCCCACGGCCTGCGCGGCGGAGGCGGTCGCCAGCACGCCGAGGACGAGCAGTTTCACGGCGGTCTGCCGGCGGGGGAGACCGACGCGGGGGAGACCGACGCGGGGGAGACCGCGGCGGGGACGGCTGCGGCGGGACAGGGGTAGGGGCACTGCGGTCGCTCCAGGCTTGTCGCGCATCGGACATCCGGGTTAACGCCGGTCGACCACCCGACGACACGCGCGTGTTGACCGCGCCCGTGACGCGGTGGCCGCCGCGGCCCCTGTCCGCAGCCTGGACCGCGGCGCGGGGCACGGCGCCCTTCGCGTAGATTGCCCGGCGAGCGCAGGGATTCGGCGCGCGTCGACGGGAGAGGCGGACGGGGCCGTGGCAGGGGCAAGGCAGGCCGTGGGCGAGGCCCGCAGGATCGTCGTCAAGGTCGGTTCGTCCTCGCTGACCACCGCGGCGGGCGGCCTGGACGCCGACCGGGTGGACGCGCTCGTCGACGTGCTGGCCAAGGTGCGGGGGACGGACAAGGAGATCGTCCTCGTCTCCTCCGGTGCCATCGCCGCCGGCCTCGCCCCGCTGGGCCTGCGCCGCCGCCCGAGCGACCTGGCCCGTCAGCAGGCCGCCGCCAGCGTCGGCCAGGGCCTGCTGGTCGCCCGCTACACCGCCTCCTTCGCCCGCTACGGCGTCCGCGTCGGCCAGGTGCTGCTGACCAGCGACGACATGAGCCGCCGCGCCCACCACCGCAACGCCTCCCGCACCCTCGACAAGCTGCTGGCGATGGGCGCCTTCCCGATCGTCAACGAGAACGACACCGTCGCCACCGACGAGATCCGCTTCGGCGACAACGACCGCCTCGCCGCCCTCGTCGCCCACCTGGTCCGCGCCGACCTGCTGGTGCTGCTGTCCGACGTGGACGGCGTGTACGACGGCGACCCGAGCAGGCCGGACACCTCGCGGATCCCCGAGGTGCACGCACCGGCCGACCTGGCGCACATCGAGATCGGCAGCGCCGGAAAGGCCGGCGTCGGCACCGGCGGCATGGTCACCAAGATCGAGGCGGCCCGCATCGCCGCCGCCGCCGGTATCCCCGTGGTGCTGACCAGCGCCGTCCACGCCGCCGACGCCCTGGCCGGCGGCGACACCGGCACCTACTTCCACGCCACCGGCAAACGCTCCGCCGACCGGCTGCTGTGGCTCCAGCACGCCTCCACCCCGCAGGGGGCGCTCGTCCTGGACGACGGGGCGGTGCGCGCGGTCGTGGAGGGCCGCAAGTCGCTGCTGCCGGCCGGGATCGCCGGGGTGGAGGGCGAGTTCGCCGCGGGTGAGCCCGTGGAGCTGCGGGACGGCGCGGGGCGCGCGGTGGCCCGGGGGCTGGTCAGCTTCGACGCCAAGGAGATCCCCCGGCTGCTCGGCCGCTCCACCCGGGAACTGGCGCGCGAACTCGGGCCGGCGTACGAACGCGAGGTCGTACACAGGGACGATCTGGTGATCCTGCACCCGTAATGGGTCGAAACGTCCCCGAATCGGCGGTGGACGTTCCGCAAAACCGCCCCGCGATCTTGCGCGGGCTGCTCAACTTTCCTCAGGGACCAGCCCGGCCGACCACCGGGCCGAGCCGTGTGCGTGAAGGAGGCCGTCGTGAGCGGAGTGCGCCCTGGAACGGCGGCGTCCCGCGACGGTACGGGCTCCCGCGGCGCCACCGGCTCCCGCGGTGTGACGGGTGCCCGGCCCGGCGGCGGGGCCCGCAACGGGTCGCCCCGCGCCGCCGGTGAGGAACGCGCCCTGACCAGCGTCGCGGCCGGCGACCGGTTCCGGGGCGATGAGCCCGAGCACACCCCGCGCCTGTGGCACGTCACCCTCAGCGTCTCCGGCGCCCGGTCCCCGCTCACCGAGGTGCGGCGCGCCCTGGAGCAGCTCGCGCACGACCACCCCTTCCTGCTGACCAGCCGGTACGCCGAGGACCACGCGGAGATCCGGTACTGGGAGGAGGCCCGCGACCTGCACGACGCCGCCGCGGTCGCCCTGCGCCTGTGGGGCGAGCACCGGCAGACCGCGGGACTGCCGCCCTGGGAGATCGTCGGCCTGGAGGTCATCGACCGGGCGACCTACCACCAGCGCATCGCGGCGGGGTACGGACCGGCGCCGGCGACACCGGTCGGAGTCCACCCCTTCTAGTGCGCCTCCTCCGGAGCGGTTCTGAGGACCTCCGGGCCCGTGCGGCACATGTCTCGGGGTGTGGAACGGCCGGTATGGGGTGCCGCGCGGCCTATTACGCTTCCCCCATGACCACGCTCTCGCCGTACGACTCGATGTCCCCGGTCACCCGGGCCGCCTACCGGGCCAAGTCCGCCGCGGCCGACCTCGCGCCGCTGCCGCGGGCCGCCAAGGACGACGCGCTGCTGGCCGTGGCGGACGCGCTGGAGGTCCGTACGAGCGAGATCGTCGAGGCCAACGCCCAGGACGTGGCCAAGGCCCGCGCCGCCGGTACCAGCGAGGCCATCGTCGACCGGCTGACGCTGACCCCGGAGCGGGTCCGCGCCATCGCCTCCGACGTGCGCGACGTCGTCGCCCTGCCCGACCCGGTCGGCGAGGTCGTGCGCGGCAGCACCCTCCCCAACGGCATCGACCTGCGCCAGGTCCGCGTACCCCTCGGCGTGGTCGGCATCATCTACGAGGGCCGCCCCAACGTCACCGTCGACGCCGCCGCCCTGTGCCTGAAGTCCGGCAACGCGGTCCTGCTGCGCGGCTCCTCATCGGCCTACCGGTCCAACACCGCCCTCGTCCGGGTCGTCCGCGACGCCGTGGGCGGGGCCGGGCTGCCCGCCGACGCCGTGCAGCTGGTGCCCGGCGAGAGCCGCGAGAGCGTGCGCGAGCTGATGCGCGCCCGCGGCCTGGTCGACGTACTCATCCCGCGCGGCGGCGCCTCGCTGATCAACACGGTCGTCCAGGAGTCCACCGTCCCCGTCATCGAGACCGGCACCGGCAACTGCCACGTCTACGTCGACGCGCAGGCCGACCTCGACATGGCCGTCGACATCCTGATCAACTCCAAGGCACAGCGCGTGAGCGTCTGCAACGCCGCCGAGACCCTCCTGGTCCACCAGGACATCGCCGCCGACTTCCTGCCCCGCGCGCTGGACGCCCTCGCCGAGGCCGGGGTCACCGTGCACGCCGACGAGCGCGTGATGGCGTACGCCGAGGACTCCAAGGTGACGGCCGTCGAGGCCACGCCGGAGGACTGGGAGACGGAGTACCTGTCGTACGACATCGCCGCGGCGGTCGTCGACTCGCTCGACAAGGCCGTCGAGCACATCCGGCTGTGGACCTCCGGCCACACCGAGGCCATCGTGACGACCTCGCAGCAGGCCGCCCGCCGCTTCACCCAGCTGGTCGACTCCACCACGGTGGCGGTGAACACCTCCACCCGCTTCACCGACGGCGGCCAGTTCGGCTTCGGCGCCGAGATCGGCATCTCCACGCAGAAGCTGCACGCCCGGGGCCCGATGGGGCTGCCGGAGCTGACCAGCACCAAGTACATCGTCACCGGTGACGGGCACGTACGGCGCTGACGGGCGGGTCCCGGCCGAGGCGCGCACGCCGTGGGCACATGTCCACGGCACGCGCCCCCGGGTACACCCGTGATCCGATCGGGGCATCTCACCCACCGGATGATTTTCCCCGCCGTCTGCCCAAATCGACCCCCCAGGTCTACGCTGTACCCGTGCCGGAGGACGTGGGGGGTAGGCCGTTCCCTGACGGCTGGGAGCCCGACGACGATCACGACCGCGGGGTGTCGGACGAAGAGTTCGCCTCCGTGGTCTTCGACGAGGCCTTCGTACAGGCGGCCGTGGTGCACGAGCCGACCGCCGTCGAACGCCTCCTGGCCGCCGCGCAGGCCAGAGCCGAGGCCACCGAGGCGGAAGCGGCCCGCCGCGGCCGCAGCAGAGCCGAGCGCTACGACGACGGGTACGGCGATTTCGGCCATGATCCCGACCTCGACGACCCGGACGACGACCGCGACCTCCTCGACCGCCCGTACGGGGCTCCCCCGGCGTACGGCAAGCAGGTCCGCTGGCACCGGCCCGTCGCCTGGATGCTCGCCCTCGTGATGGGCGTCGGCATGGTCGCGCTGGCCTTCGTCGCCGTCTACCGGGGCGCGTCCTCGGGCGGTGGCACGCAGCAGGTGCCGCCCCCCTCCTCCACCGGACCCGAGCAGGGCGGAACCGTGACCCCCTCCGCCTCCGCCGACTACTCCCAGCCCGCCGTGTCGGTCATTCCGCGCACCCCCTGACCTGCCGACGGCCGCCGAAAACCTGTCCCGACTTGGCCTGCACCGGCGCGTTTACGGGACCTTCCGCGGACCTACCCTGAAGGTATGGCAGGCCTTGGCGATCCGCCCGGAGGGGCGCCCGAGGGCGCACCCGGAGGCGGGGAGGACGAGTACCGATCCGTCGTCTTCGACGAGTCGTTCGTCCGCGCTGCCCGCCTCGAGGAGTTCTCCGCCCAGCAGCGCCTGTCCGACCACGCGCCCGCCGTACGCCGCCGTACGCCGCTGCGCCGGGCCGGCCTGTCCCGGCAGGCCCTGGTCCTGCTCGTGCTCATCGCCGTCGCCTTCGGCACCGCCATCTACATGGGCGTACGGCACCCGTACCAGACCCCCGCCGCGCAGCGGGCCGTGGAGCCGGCGCGGATGACCGTCGTCCCGCTCGCCCCCCAGGGCCGGGTGCCCGGCGCCGACGACGCCGCGTACCTGTACGAGCGCAGTCCCGCCGCGCACTTCCGGTCCGCGGCGAAGGGCGTCCCGCTGCCGGACCACCGGCGCACCGCGCACTTCTCGGACGACCAGGTGCTGAGCGCGCTGACCACCGCGAAGAACTACATCGTCCGCTCGGCGCTCGACCCGGACGTGCTCGTCGGCGGGGAGGTCCGTTCGGTGCGGATGCTGCTGGACCCGGAGCAGCTGGACCAGTTCGACGACGGCATCGACAGGCCCGCCGCGGACGGCCGGCACGCGCCCACCGGATGGCTGGTGCGCTTCGACCGGGCCCGTGCGGAGCTGGCCGACGCCGAGATCCGGGTGCACGGCAGTCTGCGGGCCGTGGAGAGCGACGCGTCCACGCTGGAGGTCAGCGCCGACCACACCATGGTGTACCCGCTGCGGCCCGCGGGTGACGACCGGGCCGAGACGTCGCTGTTCACCGTCCGGCGCGAGCTGCGCTTCCGTTTCGACCGGGACGACCTGCGGCTGCACCAGACGCAGCTCGTCACCTCCTACGTCCAGGCCGGACCGCTCTCCTGCGCCGACAAGTCGGCGGACCACCTCCGCCCGCTGCTCGCGGGCCGGACGGCCGGGACCGGCACCCCCGCCGGCACCGACCCGTACACCACGGACAACGCCACGGCCCTGTGCGGCACCCTCGCGGCGAGCGCCCAGCCGAGGGTGTGAGGGCCGGGTGTGTCCTGCCCGCCCGGCGTCGGCTCAGGCGCCGTCGCGCGGCGGGCGGTCGTCCGGGGTCTCGGGGCCGCTCGGGCCGCCGGTCCCGTCCGGGCCCTCGGACGACCCGTCCGTGTCCTTGGGCGACCCGTCCGTGTCCTTGGGCGGCCTCGGCTGGGACGCCGTGAAGCCGCCGAAGCCCCGGCGCATCCGGTCGCCGAGGTCACCGGCGCCGCCCGCGATGTCGTTCACCAGCTTCATCAGCGGGTCCTTGGAGCCGCGCACATCCGTGGCGTAGCTGGACGCCGACTGGCGGAAGGAGTCCCGGACCGAGGTGTCCTTGTCCTCCTCGCGCCGCGGGTAGTGACCGTCCATGATCCGCTGGTAGTCCCGGGACTCCGCCCACTTCCTCAGCTCGGCGGCCCGCACCGTGGTGAAGGGGTGGGTGCGGGGCAGCACGTTCAGGATCTTCAGCACGGAGTCGCGCAGGTCGCCGCCGGCCTCGTACTCGTCGGCCTGCTCCAGGAACGCGTCCACGTTCATCTCGTGCAGGTGGTTGCCGCCCGCGATCTTCATCAGGCCCCGCATGGAGGCCTGCAGGTCCTGGCCGACCAGGAGACCCGCCCGGTCCGCGGACAGCTCGGACTTGCGGAACCACTCGCGCAGCGCGGTCACGATCGCCATGATCGCCAGGTTGCCCAGCGGGATCCAGGCGACCCGGACGGCGAGGGAGGTCAGGAAGAGCAGGACGGTCCGGTAGACCGAGTGTCCGGACAGCGCGTGCCCGACCTCGTGCCCGACGACCGCCCGCATCTCCTCCTCGTCCAGCAGTTCGACGAGTCCCGTGGTGACGACGATGATCGGCTCGTCCAGGCCGATGCACATCGCGTTCGGAGTCGGGTCCTGGTTGACGTACATCGGGGGGACCTTCTCCAGGTCCAGGATGTAACAGGCGTCGCGCAGCATGACGTTCAGATGGGCGAACTGCCGGTCCGAGACGCGTACCGAGTCGGACAGGAACAGCAGCCTCAGGCTGCGCTCGGGCAACAGGCCGCTCAGCGCCTTGAAGACCGTGTCGAAGCCGCTCAGCTTGCGCAGCGCCACCAGGGCGCTGCGGTCGGCCGGATGCTCGTACGCACGCGAGGAGATTCCGGGGAAGCGCCTGCGCTGCCTGCTCGGCACGTTCTCGTGCCCGTTGTGCTGGTGGCCGTCGGACATGTCTTCCCCCATGTGCGTGTGTGAGGCCTGCGCGTATGTCTGGCCCTTTACGAACCCTTGTATGGCCCTTTGCTCCCCCGGAGCCGAGCCCAGCCTAGGCGGAGATACCGTGGACGGGCAGTGCAACGAAGGAGTCCACGTCATGGCGCACACCCCCCACACCGACTGGCTCGCCACGGTGGTGGCCGCGGCCGAGCAGCAAGGGCCCGGGAATCTGCTCCGGGTCGTGCTGATCGTGATGGTGGTGGGCTGTGTGCTGACCGCGTGGTTCCTGCTGCGGGGGTACAAGCGGAAGGACGACTGAGGCGATCCGAAGGTTCCCCGGTCCGGTCCCCAACGGCGGAGTCGGCGTGATCGTCCGTGAGGCGCCCGCATACGATGAGCGGACGTCTTTATCCCGCCCACACCGGATAGGTCCTGCCGAAGATGAGCTTCCACAGCACCGCTGCCCAGTTTGTCACCCTCGCCTCCGAGGGCGGCGCGGAGCACAGCGGCAACCACCAGAGCCTCAGCCCCTACGTCACCGGCATCGGAGCGTTCATCGCCCTGATGCTTCTGCTGTGGATCACCACCCGGTTCAACCGCGACCGCTGAGCACGGAGGCTGTGGGGGCGGCGGGAGCTCTCGGGCCGGGCCGGTAGGGTCTGCACGCATGGGAGAGCAGGACATGCCTACCGGTCCGGCGCACGACACGTCGAACACGCCGGCGCGTGACACACACAGCCGCACGGTGCCCGCCCGCGTCACCGACCGGAGCAGCGGCCCGTCGCCGTCGGGCAAGCGCCGTCTCGGCGTCATGGGCGGAACCTTCGACCCGATCCACCACGGGCACCTCGTGGCGGCCAGCGAGGTCGCCGCGCAGTTCCACCTCGACGAGGTGGTGTTCGTGCCCACCGGCCAGCCGTGGCAGAAGAGTCACCGCACCGTGTCCGCGGCCGAGGACCGCTATCTGATGACGGTCGTCGCGACCGTCGAGAACCCGCAGTTCTCGGTGAGCCGCATCGACATCGACCGCGGCGGTCCCACCTACACCGTGGACACCCTGCGCGACCTGCGCGCGCTCAACCCGGACGCGGACCTGTTCTTCATCACCGGCGCCGACGCCCTCGCCCAGATCCTCACCTGGCGCGACAGCGAGGAGCTGTTCTCCCTCGCGCACTTCATCGGCGTCACCCGGCCGGGCCACCACCTGACGGACGACGGACTCCCCAAGGGCGGCGTCTCGCTCGTCGAGGTCCCCGCCCTCGCCATCTCCTCCACGGACTGCCGTGCGAGAGTCGCCAAGGGCGACCCCGTCTGGTACCTGGTGCCCGACGGAGTCGTGCGCTACATCGACAAGCGCGAGCTGTACCGCGGCGAGTGAGCCGAGAGGGGCACCGGTGAACGACGGATACGACGCGGGGTACGACGGCGGCGACCAGTACGAACTCGTCGGATACGACGAGTACGGCCGGCCTGTGTACCGCCACGCCCAGGGCCAGGCCCCGGCCCCGCCCGGCGGTCAGCAGCCGTACGACGCGTACGCGCAACAGCGGGACCAGCAGTACGGGCAGCAGGGGTACGGCTACGACCCGTACGCCGCGGGCGGGCAGCAGCCCACCCCCGGCTACGACTCCTACGGCTCCCCGACCGGCTACGACACCGGCCCCCAGCCCCCCGTCCCCGGTTACGAGGGTTACGAGGGTTACGCCTCCGGCGTGCCGCAGGGCGGCCGGGCCGCGCCGACTCAGCACGACCCGTACGACCCGTACGACCAGGCCGCGGCCGGCGGCGGGCAGCCCCGGGTCGCCGAGCAGACCGCCTACATCCCGCAGCAGGCGGGCCCGCCCGGGGAGCCGGAAGGGGAAGCCTCCGCCAGGACCGCCGAACCCGACCGGGAGTACCGCACCGAGCAGTTCGCCTTCGTCGAGGAGCCGGCCGACGACTCCGAGGACGTCATCGACTGGATGAAGTTCACGGAGAACCGCACCGAGCGCCGCGAGGAGGCCCGGCGGCGCGCACGCGCGCGTGTCGTCGCCCTGGTCGCAGTCCTGGCGCTGGTCGCGGTCGGCGGCGTCGGCTACCTCTGGTACGCCGGAAAGCTCCCCGGAACGTCCTCCTCGGACGACAGGGCGGGCGGTACGACGACGGCCGGCGCCCAGAAGCGCGACGTGATCGCCGTCCACCTGCACGACACCAACGGCGGCGGCACCTCCACCGCCCTGCTCGTCGACAACACCACCACCAAGCAGGGCACCACCGTGCTGCTGCCGAACTCCCTGGCCCTGACCGGCGACGACGGCACCACCACCACGCTCGCCAAGTCCGTCGACGACGCAGGCCCCGACGCCACCCGCACCGCGCTCGACTCGGCCCTCGGCACCGACATCGAGGGGACCTGGCGCCTGGACACGCCGTACCTCCAGATCCTCGTCGACCTGGTCGGCAACATCGAGATCGACACCGACACCGACGTCCCCGACCCGGAGGCCAAGGACAAGGGCGCCACACCCCTCGTACGCAAGGGCGAGGGGCAGACCCTCAGCGGCAAGATGGCCGTCGCCTACGCCACCCACCGCGGCTCCGGTGAAGCGGCCGACGCCGAACTGCAGCGGTTCGGACAGGTCATGCAGGGTGTGCTGCGCAAGCTCTCCTCGGATCCCGCGGCCGCGACGACCACCATCCAGACCCTCGGGCTGATCCTCGACCCGCCCCTGACCGAGAAGGACCTCGGCTCCTTCCTCGCCGGGCTCTCCGACCTCGCCAAGGGCGGCGATTTCAAGACCACGCTGCTGCCCGTGCAGGACGACGGCAGGCTCAGCGCCGAAGCCGGTGCCGGCGTCGTCAAGGACGTCCTCGGCGGCACCGCCAAGAGCCCCGACAAGGACGCGGCCGTCAGCGTCTCCGTCCGCAACGCCACCGGCGTCGAGGACCGCGCCGGCAAGGCCCGCGTCGTCCTCCTCAACGGCGGCTTCACCTTCCTGGAGGGCGGTACCGCGTCCGGCACCGAGGCGTCGTCGAAGGTCGTCTACGCCGAGGCCGCCGACAAGGAGAACGCCGTCCAGGTCGCCAAGACCCTGGGCCTGTCCGCCGCCTCCGTCACCCAGGGCGAGGTCTCCGCGAACGCGAGGGTGTCGGTCGTCCTCGGCCAGGACTACGAGCCCGCCTCGTAGGAGGCGGGTGATTGTCACGTGGGCCGTCGTCGGCGGTCGTGAGACCCTTGAGGTCAACCGACCGCCGACCCGAAAGCCAGGCAGTGACCGCGACCGACCGCTCCATCGAACTCATCAACACCGCCGCGCAGGCGGCAGCCGACAAGCTCGCGCACGACATCATCGCCTACGACGTCAGCGACGTGCTGTCGATCACGGATGCCTTCCTGCTGGCCTCCGCGCCCAACGACCGCCAGGTCAAGTCGATCGTCGACGAGATCGAGGAACGGCTCAGCAAGGAACTCGGCACCAAGCCGGTACGCCGCGAGGGCGACCGGGAGGCCCGCTGGGTCCTGCTCGACTACGTCGACATCGTCGTCCACGTCCAGCACAGCGAGGAGCGCGTCTTCTACGCCCTGGAGCGGCTGTGGAAGGACTGCCCCGAGCTGGAGCTGCCCGCCGACGCCAAGGCGACCCGCGGCAAGGCGGAGGAGCACGCCAGGCTCCGGGCCGCCGAGGAGGCGACGGAGACCGACGGGGACTGGCGATGAGCGCCACCGGCGAGGTGACGGCCGGGCAGCCGGGCCGCGGCCGGCGCGTCATCCTCTGGCGGCACGGCCAGACCTCGTGGAACGTGGAGCGCCGCTTCCAGGGCACCACGGACGTCGGGCTCACCGGGACCGGCGTCGCCCAGGCCCGCCGTGCCGCCCGGCTGCTGGTCGGCCTGAGGCCGGACGCGATCGTCGCCTCCGACCTCAGCCGGGCCGCGAACACGGCAGCCGAACTCGCCGCGCTCACCGGCCTGGACGTGACCCTGGAAGAGGGCCTGCGGGAGACCTACGCGGGCGTCTGGCAGGGGCTGACCCACGACGAGATCATCGCCCGGCACGGCGAGGAGTACGCGGCGTGGAAGCGCGGCGAACCGGTCCGCCGCGGCGGAGGTGAGCTGGAGACGGAGGTGGCCGACCGCGCCGCCCCCGTGGTGCTCCGGCACGTCGAGAAGCTCCCCGAGGACGGCACCCTCGTCGTGGTCAGCCACGGAGGCACGATCCGCACCACCATCGGCCGCCTGCTGGGTCTGGAATCGCACAGCTGGGAGAGCCTCGGCGGCCTGACCAACTGCTGCTGGTCCGTCCTGGGGGAAGGCGTCCGCGGCTGGCGTCTGCTGGAGCACAACGCCGGCACGCTGCCGGAGCCGGTGCTCGGCGACGACGACTGAGCGCCGCTCGGCGGGCCCGGGACCCGGATTTCACTTTCCGGCAGGTCGCAGGCTAAAGTTCTTCTTGTTCGCACCGCCGAGCGGAGCGAAAGACCATGTGGCTCGGCCACGTGGCACCAGGGGCTATAGCTCAGTTGGTAGAGCGCCTGCATGGCATGCAGGAGGTCAGGAGTTCAATTCTCCTTAGCTCCACAGTCACGGACGAATCCCGTCCCCCTCGGGGGGCGGGATTTTTCGTCTCCGTCCGCTTGAGCAACAGGCGCCCCACAGGCGTATACCGCTGTGGGCCTCCGTGTCCGGACTGGTACTGAGGCGTCGCTGACCGTATTGGCCCGGTCGTGGCAGAATCAAACGGCCGGAAGGGGACCGCGACCCGACGGGAGGGAGTGGCGATGCCTGCGAGCATCCTCGAGGAGGTCGGTCACCTCCTCGGCTCAGCGGTGGCACGGAACACGTCGCCCCGTCTCAGCTGCCCCTCCTGCGGTTCCGGGCACGTGGCCCAAGTCCTCGGAGACAACGGCGGAATCTCGTACGTGTGCACGGCCTGCGGCCACAGCTGGAGCTGATCGATGGGTGCACACAGGCGAAAATGCGACTGGTGCGGCAGCGGCACCCCGATCGTGCGGGACATGGAGCCGGTCAATCCGGACTACCAGTACTGGTGCGAGGAGTGCGCGCGGGCGCTGATCATAAAAGGCGACCCGATCGAGACGTACCGCGAACTCGAGGGCGAGCCGATCTACGGCCGGCTCCTGGAGGAGCACTGCACGCTCAAGCGGTTCTATTCGTTCGTCACGGCCTAGCGCCACGGCGCGGAGGCACGGCGGCTCCCGCAGGGTGCAGCAGAGCAAGAGGGCAAAACGGGCAAAGTGGAAACGATTTGGTGTTGTGCCCGGTCGACCGTGTAATGTTGGCGTCGCCGCCGGGGAAACCGGGCGAAACGAACGACATGCGGCTCCGCCGCGTGGCAGCAAGGGGCTATAGCTCAGTTGGTAGAGCGCCTGCATGGCATGCAGGAGGTCAGGAGTTCAATTCTCCTTAGCTCCACAAGAAGAAGGAGAAACCCCCCGGATCTCAGATCCGGGGGGTTTCCTCATGTGCGTCTTCCGTGCCTCCCCCCGCGTCAGCGGCCGAGTGCCCGGCGACCGCGCCCCTGCGGCAGGACCGGCAGGTTGGTCCGCGAGGACGGCGCCTGCCCGCGGGTCTCCTCCTCGATGCGCAGGGCGAGCGCCGGACAGCGGCGCACCGCGCGGACCGCCTTGGCCTCCGCGAAGCGCGGTACGTCGGCCTGCGCGACGGTCGGAAAGCCGTCGGCGCCGAGCTGGAAGACTTCCGGGAGGATGTCCGCGCACAGACCGTGGCCCCGGCACAGCGTCCAGTCCACGTGGATCTTCTGGCGGCTGAGCCCGTCCTCCTCCCCGCCGCCGCCCGGGATACCCGTTGGCGTCCTGCCGCCCTCGAAGAGCGGCAGAACGCCCTCCACGGGCCGTCCGCAGCCGTTGCCGAGGACATGGGCGGCGAGATCGTCAGTGAACGCCTTGACGGTCGACTCCAGGAACATCGCCGAGCCGTCCGGGTGTGAGCAGGCGCCGCGCCGCTTCACGTTCCGCGCGACCTGCTTGACCGCCTCCAGGGCGGCCGGGCCGCCGCCGTTCAGGATGTCCTCCAGGCCGCGCGCGGCGGCCGGCAGACCCAGGTAGCAGGGACCGCACTGGCCCGCGCTCTCCTGCGCCAGCCACTGTGCCACCCGCAGCGACTCGCCCAGCGGGCAGGTGTCCTGACTGATCGGCAGGATCGCGCCCGCGCCGAGCGAGCCGCCCGCCTGCTGCAGGGAGTTGCGGGAGACGATCGCCTCGTCGACGGCCGCCGCGTCGATCCACTTGCCGTGATAACCGCCGGTCAGCACGCCTTGCGGCACCGGTGGGGCGCCGGCCAGCTGCAGGACGTAGCGCAGCGGCACGCCCGTCGGCACCTCGACGACCATGGGGCGGGCCACCGCCCCGGAGACGGTGAGCAGGACGGTGCCCGGCTCGTCGTACAGGCCGGTGTTGCCGTAGCGCTCCGGCCCGATGCGGGCGGCGATCGCCAGCTGGGCGAACGTCTCGGCGTTGGACAGCAGGGTCGGCGCGCCGCCGACGCCGCTGCGGGACGCGCTGACCTTGCGGCCGGGCGGGACCGCCGGGCCGCCGTCGATGGACCGGATCAGCGAGGCCGCCGCGCCGGTGACCATGCGCACCGGATTGCGCTGCACGCGCGCGCGGAGGGCCGACCGGCGGCCGTTGCTCAGCCCGCGCTCGGCGAGGGCGGCCTCCATGGAGCGCTGTGTGGACTCACGGGTGACCCCGATGACGAGCGTGCGGGCGCCCATCGCCTCGGCACACAGCAGCGCGCCGTCCAGGATCAGGTGCGGGGCACGGTTGATGAGCACCGTGTCCTTGCGGCAGGCCGGCTCGTCCTCGCTGCCGTTGACGACCACGACCGGGCGTACGCCGCGCTTGATCGCGGCTTCGGCGACCGAGCGCAGCTTCTTGTGGAAGGGGAAGCCCGCGCCGCCGCGGCCCCTCAGGTTGATCCGTTCGGAGAGCTGTGCGAGCTGTTCGCCGCCCAGCGGTTCGAGCGGCCCGTGCACCTTGAGGTGCATGGGCAGGTCCAGGCGCTCGACAAGGTCGAAGCCCGACGTGAGCTGGGGAAGACCGACCACGCGGACTTCTGGGACGTCGGGCAGGGCCTCGTTCAATTGCTGCCTCCGGAAGGCGTGTTCCAAGGTTCGCCCGAACCCGGCGCGTCGAAGTCGTAGGCCGACGACGGCGCACCGGGGGTCGGTTCGGTGGCGGGACCGCTGTTGTACGTGTCGTTCGGGTAGTACGTGCCGTGGACGGTGTTCGCCTCACCGGTGTCGTACACGTCACTCGAGCCGTGACCGTGACCCGAGCCGTGCCCGGAGCCGTGACCCGAGCCGTGACCCGAGCCGTGCCCGGAGCCGTGACCCGAGCCGTCCCCTGAGCCGTGACCCGAGCTGTGATCCGTGGCGTCCGGATTGCCGTGGACCGGGACGGTGTGTCCCGTGTCGTTGAGCGGGTCGTAGGCCGACGGGGGTGCCTCGCCGACCGGTGGCGGTGACGGGACGGGCCAGCGGCCCGGGGTGCTGCCGCCGCCGTCCATGAGGGGCGTCGCCTCGGTGGGCCGCATGTCCCGGGGCAACCGCGTGGGTGCGGTCGGGTCGGCCGTCAGTGGCCTCCGGCGCGTGCCGGAGGGGCCGGACACGGCACGGTAGGCCGCCGCGAAGCCGCCCGCGGGCTCCGCGGGAGTGAGGCGCTCCGCGGGCTCGTAGAGCGGTGCCGACGGGGTACGCGCGCGTGGCCGCGACGCCCCGGCGCTCTCGTAAGGCGGCAGCGCGGAGCCGGCCGCCGTCCGGGTCCGGCTCTCCTCCGGTTCCTCACGGGCCGCCCGCTCCCCGGCCTCCAGGAACCCGGCGATCCTGTCGGCGACCCTGCGCTTGACCGGGCGGGGCGCCGCGCGCAGCGCCAGGGCCGCCATGACGCCGAGCACCGACAGGCCGTACAGGACCAGGAAGACCGGCTTCGCCGCGCGACCCGCGTAGAGCCCGTGCAGCAGGGCCAGGCACCACGCCGGGTAGGCCAGCATGTGCATGGCCCGCCAGCGGGAGGCCACGGGGGAGGCGGACGCGAAGCGGTTGCGCAGGGCGCCGGTGACGCCCACGAAGATCATGAGCATGCTGGCCAGCGTGCCGAAGCCGATGAGGAGGCCCCGGCCCCCGAACGCCTCGTCGTCCGTGGCCAGGAGCCCGAAGGGGACCACCGCTGCGACCCAGGTGGTGTGCTCCAGTGCCAGCTTGATCCCGATGTGCACCAGCAGGAACACGACCGACGCGACCGAGGTGGTCCGGTGCACCGCCTGGGCCAGGATCCGCCGGCGGGTGTCGAGGACGATCCGGTCCTGGGCGACCAGTCCCCAGATCACCGAGCAGCTGAGGAGGACGAGGGAGAGGACGCCGGCACCGAAGTCGAGGAACTCGGCGAAGGTGTCGTCCACCGTGCTGTCGTTCGTCACCACGTCACTCCCCACGTCACGCAGGCGCGGGGAGGGCGGGAGCTGTCGCCGCGGGGGCGGAACAGGGGAGGGGTGGGAGGATGCGGCAGGTTCGGCGGGTTCGGCGGGTTCGGCGGGTTTGCAGGGTTCATGGGGCAACTCCGGAGCGGTTCGGGGTAGCGGTCCCGCTGCCGCACTCTAAGTGGCGCCATACCCGTGGGTAGGGGGTTTGAGTTATTGCGTTGTTATCAAATGACAATGCAGTCGTAGTGGTGTCCCATAGTGGTTGTTACGCGGAGTAACCATTGGCCTCGGGGGAGGAGGTGGCGCGGGCGGTCGGAAGCCCCTCGCGACCCGCTCGACGACTGCGGTACCCTGACGCCATGCGTGCCGTACGCCTTCTGCTTAGCGAGCCGCGCTGATCAGTCCCGACCCCGGTCGTAGTCCGGTGGCCGGAATCGGCGCGGCGTCCCCTCCTGTGCGAGGGGATTTTTCATTTCCCGGCATTCACAGCCGCTGGTCTTGAATGTCGCAGCCGCTGGCAGAGACGATCGATGGAGCTTTGAGGATCATGAGCGAGACGAACCCCGCGGCGACCGCCCCTGTGTCGGCGGACGCCGCGCCGCACCGCTACACGGCTGCCATGGCCGCCGAGATCGAGGCACGCTGGCAGGACTTCTGGGACGCCGAGGGGACGTACGCCGCGCCGAACCCCGAGGGTGACCTGGCGGGCGACCCGGAGCTGGTCGCCAGGCCCAAGAAGTTCATCATGGACATGTTCCCGTACCCCTCCGGTGCGGGCCTGCACGTCGGCCACCCCCTGGGCTACATCGCCACCGACGTCTTCGCCCGCTTCCAGCGGATGACCGGCCACAACGTCCTGCACACCCTGGGCTTCGACGCCTTCGGCCTGCCCGCCGAGCAGTACGCCGTGCAGACCGGCACGCACCCGCGCGTCTCCACCGAAGCCAACATGAAGAACATGCAGAGCCAGCTGCGCCGGCTGGGTCTGGGCCACGACAAGCGCCGGTCGTTCGCCACGATCGACCCTGAGTACTACAAGTGGACCCAGTGGATCTTCCTGCAGATCTTCAACTCCTGGTACGACGACGACGCGAAGAAGGCCCGTCCGATCGCCGAGCTGGTCGCCCAGTTCGAGGCCGGTGAGCGTGCAGTCCCCGGCCACCCGGGGCGCGCGTGGAGCGCTCTGAGCGACGCCGAGCGCGCCGACGTGCTGGGCGGCTTCCGCCTGGCCTACGCCTCCGACGCGCCCGTCAACTGGTGCCCCGGCCTGGGCACCGTACTGGCCAACGAGGAGGTCACCGCCGACGGCCGCTCCGAGCGCGGCAACTTCCCCGTCTTCAAGTCCAAGCTGCGCCAGTGGAACATGCGCATCACCGCCTACGCCGACCGGCTGCTGGACGACCTGGACGAGCTGGACTGGCCCGAGGCCATCAAGCTGCAGCAGCGCAACTGGATCGGCCGCTCCGAGGGTGCCCGCGTCGACTTCCCCGTCGACGGGGAGCGCATCACCGTCTTCACCACCCGCCAGGACACCCTCTTCGGCGCGACCTACATGGTGCTGGCGCCCGAGCACCCGCTGGTCGAGAAGTTCACCCCGGCCGCCTGGCCCGAGGGCACGCACGACGTGTGGACCGGCGGTCACGCGACCCCGGCCGAGGCCGTCGCGGCGTACCGCGCGCAGGCCGCGTCCAAGTCCGACGTCGAGCGGCAGGCCGAGGCCAAGGACAAGACCGGCGTCTTCATCGGCGCCTACGCGACCAACCCGGTCAGCGGCGAGCAGGTCCCGGTGTTCATCGCCGACTACGTGCTGATGGGCTACGGCACCGGCGCGATCATGGCCGTCCCGGCGGGCGACCAGCGCGACTTCGAGTTCGCGCGCGCCTTCGAGCTGCCGATCCGCTGCATCGTCGAGCCGACCGACGGCCGGGGCACCGACCCGGCCACCTGGGAGGACGCCTTCGCCTCCTACGACGCCAAGATCATGAACTCGTCGAACGACGAGATCAGCCTGGACGGCCTGGGCGTCGTCGAGGCCAAGGAGCGCATCACCGAGTGGCTGGAACGCACCGGCACCGGTGAGGGAACCGTCAACTTCCGCCTGCGCGACTGGCTGTTCAGCCGCCAGCGCTACTGGGGCGAGCCCTTCCCGGTCGTCTACGACGAGGACGGCATCGCCCACCCGCTGCCTGAGTCGATGCTGCCGCTGGAGCTGCCCGAGGTCGAGGACTACTCGCCGCGCACCTTCGACCCGGACGACGCTGACACGCAGCCCGAGACGCCGCTGTCGCGCAACGAGGACTGGGTCAACGTCACCCTGGACCTGGGCGACGGCCGCGGCCCGCGCAAGTACCGGCGCGAGACCAACACCATGCCCAACTGGGCCGGCTCCTGCTGGTACGAGCTGCGCTACCTGGACCCGCACAACAGCGAGCAGCTGGTCGACCCGGAGATCGAGCAGTACTGGATGGGCCCCCGCGAGGGCCTGCCGCACGGCGGCGTCGACCTGTACGTCGGCGGTGCCGAGCACGCCGTGCTGCATCTGCTGTACGCGCGCTTCTGGTCCAAGGTGCTGTTCGACCTGGGGCACGTCTCCTCGGCCGAGCCGTTCCACAAGCTGTTCAACCAGGGCATGATCCAGGCGTACGTCTACCGGGACAGCCGCGGCATCGCGGTGCCGGCCGCCGAGGTGGAGGAGCGCGACGGCGCGTTCTACTACCAGGGCGAGCAGGTCTCCCGGCTGCTGGGCAAGATGGGCAAGTCCCTGAAGAACGCGGTCACTCCCGACGAGATCTGCGCCGAGTACGGTGCCGACACCCTGCGCCTGTACGAGATGGCGATGGGCCCGCTGGACGTCTCCCGGCCGTGGGACACGCGCGCGGTGGTGGGCCAGTTCCGGCTGCTGCAGAGGCTGTGGCGCAACGTCGTCGACGAGAACACCGGCGAGGTGACGGTGGCGGACGTCGCGGAGTCCGACATCGACACGGACACCCTGCGCGCCCTGCACAAGGCCATCGACGGCGTACGGCAGGACCTGGAGGGCATGCGGTTCAACACCGCCATCGCCAAGGTCACCGAGCTGAACAACCACCTGACGAAGGTGGGCGGCACGGTCCCGCGCACGGTCGCCGAGAGCCTGGTGCTGCTGGTCGCGCCGCTGGCCCCGCACGTCGCCGAGGAGCTGTGGCGCAAGCTGGGGCACACGGATTCCGTGGTGCACCGGGACTTCCCGGTCGCCGACCCGGCCTACGTCGTCGACGAGACCGTGACCTGCGTCGTGCAGATCAAGGGCAAGGTCAAGGCGCGGCTGGAGGTCGCCCCCTCCATCTCCGAGGAGGACCTGGAGAAGGCGGCGCTGTCCGACGAGAAGGTCGTGGCCGCGCTGGACGGGGCCGGGATCCGCAAGGTGATCGTTCGGGCGCCGAAGCTGGTGAACATCGTCCCCGCGTGACGCGTGACGCGTGACGCGTGACGCGTGACGCGTAGCGCGTGACGCCGGGCGGCGGGGCCGGGCGGCGGGACCGGGCGCTCGGGGTTGTCCCCTACGGGACGGGCCGAGTCCGCTACGGGCCGGTTCAGGGCTGAGTACGGGTTGAGTGCGGGCAGGTTCGGGGTTCTGATCGGAACCCTGGGCCTGCCCGCTGCGTTTACCGTGGAAGAGCGGCGCGAAGAGTGCCGCGGCCTGCCGGTGTGCGGGCCGGACGCTCGGAGGAGGAGCTTCGTGGAAGCAGTGATCACGGTATTCGCCCTGCTCTTCGTGCTCGCCGTCGTACTGGGCGCCTACGCCACGGTGAAGGCCGTCGGCGCTGCCAAGCGCAGCGTGGACCGAGGCATCACCCAGGCACGCCGCACGGTCGAGGACCACACGCTGCGGGCCAAGTCCCTCGTCCAGCCGGGCCCGGCGGGCGAGCTCGCCCAGCTGCGGCTGACGCTGCGCACGTCGATGCGGGCCACGCAGGACGCGCTGCACGCGGGCGTGGCCGAGGACGAGTCCCTCAAGGAGTCCCTCGGCCTCTTCGACCGGCTCAGCGCGCACGGGTTCGAACTGGACGCCGAGCTCAGGCGGCTGGAGTCCGATCCGGACCGCGCCACGCTCGGCGGGCTCCTTCCCGCGCTGCGCGAGCGCACCGAGCGGATCACCCGGTCGGCAGAGGCCCTGCGCTGGGCGGCCCGTGACCGGGCCCGCCGCTTCGCCGAGGACGACCTGGAATCGCTGAGCGCACAGATCGACGTCGAGGCGGGCGCCCTGCGGCACTGGATGGAGACGGAGACGGGGCCCGCCACCGCGCCGCCGCCCTGGCCGGAGGCCCCCGCCACCGACGCCCCGGCCGCCCGGCAGAGTTGGCCCGAGGCCCCGCAGAGCTCGCAGGCGCCGCAGCCCCCGCAGAGCTCCCAGAGCTCTCGGCAGGAGTCGGCGGAGGAAACCGCCAGGCCCGCCATCACCCCGCCCGCCCCGAACCCCGTGTACCCCTGGCAGAAGAAGGCCCGTCCGGAGAGCACCACCTGACCCACCCGATCACGGCCCTGTGAACGCCCGGCCGTCGGGGCCGGGCTGCCGTATGGGCGCTACGGCAGGTAACCTCCAGCTCATGTCCCGCCATGTCGCTATCGTCACGGATTCAACGGCCTACCTCCCGGTCCGGACGATGGAGCGGCACGGCATCACCGCGGTACCCCTGACCGTCGTCCTGGGCGACCGGGCACTGGACGAGGGCACCGAGATCTCGACCCGATCCCTGGCCCAGGCCTTGCAGAAACGGCGGCCGGTCACCACCTCCCGCCCCAGCCCGGAGCTCTTCGCCGAGACCTACCGCCGGATCGCCGAGTCCGGCGCGGACGGCATCGTCTCCCTCCACCTCTCCGCCGAACTCTCCGGCACCTACGACGCGGCCGTCGTCGCCGCGCGCGAGGCCGCGCTCCCCGTGCGCGTCGTGGACACCGGGATGATCGCGATGGCCCTGGGGTTCTGCGCGCTCGCCGCGGCGGGGGCGGCGGAGGCGGGCGGCACCGTGGACGAAGCCGTCACGGCCGCGGAGAAGCGTGCCGCGGGCACCTCCGCCTACTTCTACGTCGACACCCTCGACTACCTGCGCCGGGGCGGCCGGATCGGGGCGGCCCAGGCGCTGTTCGGTTCCGCGCTCGCCGTGAAACCGCTGCTGCGGCTGGACGACGGCCGCATCGAACCCCTGGAGAAGGTCCGGACGGCGTCGAAGGCGATCGCCCGGCTGGAGGAGATCGTCGCCGACCGGGCGGGCAGCGCACCCGTCGACATCGCCGTTCACCATCTCGCCGCCCCCGACCGGGCATCTGCCCTGGCGGACCGCCTGCGGGACCGGGTGCCCGGGCTGACCGACCTCCATGTGAGCGAAGTCGGAGCGGTGATCGGGGCGCACACGGGGCCGGGGCTGCTGGGGGTCGTGGTCTCGTCGCGTTGAAGGGCTGTCGGGTCGGCGTGCGGGTCCCGGCACTGTGAAGGGCCGACGTGTGTCACCCGTGTGGGGGCCGGAGTTGTCCCCAACCCGACGGTAGTCCCCGGAAATCGATCATGATCATCGCGGCTGTGCCGAGGTGACCGATCCTCGTCGCATGGCTCTTCGATCACGCTCACGCACGGCGACCGCGACCAGTGGCCCGGGCCGTGCACCGGCCTCCGACAACCGGCTTCGCCACCGCCGTTCACCTCGTTCCCGTTCCCTCGGTCGGGCACGGCACGAGCGCCGTCACGCACCGGCGGAGGAGCTCCGCCGGCGTGCGGAGGCGCTCTTCGCCGATCACGCCGGTCACGCCGAGCACGGCGGTCACGCCGGTCACGCCGATCACGGCGGACTGGTCGATCACGTCGATCACGTCGATCACGCCGAACACGGCGGACTGGTCGATCACGTCGAACATGGCCGACACGCTGGTCACGCCGGTCGGCGGGGCGAGTCGGGGAAGGGGCCGCCGCCGTGGAGGGAGGCGGAAGGAGCGAGGCAAGAGGGGGCGCGGGAAGCGGGGACGCAAGGAGAGGGGGTACCGCCGGACGCCGCCGCGCTGACCTGGCGGGCGCGGGGAGGGCAGGTGCTGCGGGAGCGGATGCCGGTGTGGCTGCAGACGCGGTGCGGGATGGAGCGGCGCAGCGTGGCCGCGCTCACGGTGCTGCTCCTCATCGTGGCGGCCTTCGCCGTGCAGCACTTCTGGACCGGCCGGACCCAGCCCGTGGCGGCCCCCGAGGTGGTGCGGGAGGCCACGGCACACGGCGCGGAGGGAGAGGGCGAGGCGGCCGGGGACCCCGCGACCGGCGCGCACACGGGCACGGCCAAGGGCACGGCCACGGCCGCAGTCGGGGCCGAGATCGTGGTGGATGTCGGCGGTAAGGTCCGCAAGCCCGGTATCCACCGCCTCCCGGCAGGTTCACGTGTCGCGGACGCCCTGCGTGCCGCCGGAGGCGTGCGGTCCGGTACGAGGACCGACGGGCTGAACCAGGCGCGCTTCCTGGTGGACGGCGAGCAGGTGATCGTCGGTGCCCCCGGGCCGGCCATGGGGTCCGGCACCGGCGGCACCGCTCCGGGCGGGACCGGCGGCCCGGCGGCGGGTGGGGCACCAGCGGCACCCGTCTCCCTCAACACGGCGACCACCGATCAGCTCGACACCCTGCCGGGCGTCGGACCCGTGCTGGCCCGGCACATCATCGACTACCGCACCCAGCACGGCGGTTTCCGCTCGGTGGACGAGTTGCGCGAGGTCAACGGCATCGGCGAGCGCCGCTTCGCCGACCTGCGGAATCTCGTGCGGCCGTGAGCACGGAGACGAGCACGGAGGCGAGTCGGCCGAGCGGACCGGAGGAACGCCACGACCGGGCAGCGCCCCCGCGCGCGGCCGTGCACGCCGCTTCCGGGCACCGGCTCGGCGCGGCCCATCCCCGGCAGGAGGGGCCGACGGATCTGCGGCTGGTCCCGCCCGCGCTCGCGGCCTGGGCGACTGCGGCGCTGGTGCTGGACGCACCGGCCGACCGGGCCGTGGTCCTCGTCATCGGGAGTTCGGTCCTGGCGGTGGCGCTGCTGCTGAGGCCGGTGCGCGGACGGCGCACGGTGCGCGGACGGCGCACGGTGCGCGGACGGCGCACGGTGCGGGGACGGCGCACGGCGCTCGGACGGCCCCACGCCGCGGTCGCCGCCCTGCTCCTCTGTGTTGCCGCGTCCGCCGTCTCGGCCGCGCTGCACGGCGCGGACCTTCGCCGTGGTCCGGTGCCCGAGCTGGCGCGGCAGTACGCCACCGTCACCGCGGAGGTGGAGGTCACCGCCGACCCCCGTCTCACCCGGCCGCGCGTCCGGGGAAACCGTGCGGTGCCGCCCACCGTGCTGATCGAGGCCGACGTGCGGCGGGTGACGGAGGCCGGCGGAAGGGAGGTGATGACGCGGACGCCGGTGCTGATACTCGTCGATGTGGGCGATGGCGAGGAGTCACCGAGACGCGCCTACGCGGGTGACCCGGACGGCTCGCGGCTCACCCGGGCCGGGCCGGGCGCCGCGCGCTGGCTGGGACTGCTGCCGACCACGCGGCTCGGCGTCACCGCCCGGACGGCGCCTCCGAGGGCGAGCGGGGACCGGATCGCCGCCGTGCTGCGGGTACAGGGCGGCCGGAAGGCACCGGAGGTGGTGGCCGGGCCGTCGGCGGCGCAGCGGCTGGCCGGGCGGCTGCGGGCCGGGCTGCGGGAGGCCACCGACGGACTGCCGCCGGACGCGCGGGCGCTGCTGCCGGGGCTGGTCGTCGGGGACACCTCGCGTATCACGCCGGAGCTGGAGGAGGCGTTCGAGGAGACCGATCTCGCCCACACACTGGCGGTATCCGGCGCCAACTTCACGATCGTGCTCGCCCTGCTGCTGGGACCGCCCGGACTGGCCCAGCGCAGCGAGCGCCGGGGGCTGGCGCCCCGGCTCGGCCTCTCCCTGCGGACGACCGCCCTGCTCGGCGGCGTTCTCGCACTCGGCTTCGTCGTCGTGTGCCGGCCCGACCCGAGCGTGCTGCGGGCCGCCGCGTGCGGGTCCGTCGCCCTGCTCGCCCTGGCCACGGGACGTCGCAGGTCGCTGCTTCCGGCGCTGGCGACGGCCGTACTGCTGCTGGTGCTGTACGACCCGTGGCTGGCCCGCAGTTACGGCTTCCTGCTCTCCGTGCTGGCCACGGGGGCGCTGCTCACGCTCGCTCCGCGGTGGAGCGGTACGTTGCGCCGGCACCGGGTGCCGCCTCGGCTGGCGGAGGCGCTGGCCGCCGCGGGTGCCGCGCAGGCCGTGTGCGCGCCGGTCGTCGCCGTGCTCTCGGCGCGGGTGAGCCTGGTGGGGGTGCCGTGCAACCTGCTCGTGGAGTTCGCGGTCGCGCCGGCCACGGTGCTGGGCTTCGCGGCGCTGGCGACGGCACCGGTGGCGATGCCGGTGGCCGAGGGACTGGCCTGGTGCGGAGGCTGGCCGGCCGAGTGGATCGCGGGGATCGCCCGCACCGGGGCCGCGCTGCCCGGCGCGGGAGTGGACTGGCCGGGCAGCTGGACCGGGGCGGCGCTGCTCGCCCTGGTGACGGTGGGCGTGCTGCTCGTCGGCCGGCGGCTGCTGAGACACCCCTGGTGGTGCGGTGTCTGCGTGGTGCTGCTGGTGCTGGCGGTGGTGCAGCCTCCGCCCTTGGCCCGGGTGATCACCGGGTGGCCTCCGCCGGGCTGGCGGATGGTGATGTGCGATGTCGGCCAGGGCGACGCCATGGTGCTCGCGGCGGGCGGGGGAGCGGGGGTGGTGGTGGACACCGGGCCCGACCCGGCGCTGGTCGACCACTGCCTGCGCTCGCTCGGCATCACCCGCGTCCCGCTCGTGGTGCTGACCCACTTCCACGCGGACCATGTGGCGGGACTGCCCGGAGTGCTGCGGGGACGTTCGGTGGGCGCGATCGAGACGACCGCCCTCGAAGAGCCCGCGGACCAGGCCGCGTCCGTCCGGAGACAGGCATCGGCGCGGCGGATTCCCCTGCGGCACGCCGCCGCCGGGGAACAGCGACGGGCCGGCCCGCTGTCCTGGCAGGTGGTGTGGCCACCGCCGAGCCCGCCACCGGGCCCGCCGACGACCGGGGTGCCGGGCCCGCCGACGACCGCGGTGCCGGACTTCCCGACGACCACGGAAGGCCCCAACGACGCCAGCGTCACCCTCCTGGTGCGGACGGCGGGGCTGCGCCTGCTGCTGCTCGGGGACCTGGAGCCCCCGGCACAGCGGGAGCTGGCGAGATCACCGGCGGCGGCGGCGCTGGACGGGGTCGACGTGCTGAAGGTGGCCCACCACGGCTCCGCCCACCAGGATCCCGGCCTCATGCGGAAGGTGGCCCCAAGGCTGGCCCTCATCAGCTGCGGCGAGGACAACACCTACGGCCACCCGGCTCCCGGCACGGTAGCGGCGCTGCGCGCCCACGGGGCGAGGGTGCTGCGGACGGACCGGGACGGGGCCCTGGCGGTCACCGGCACGGACAGGGCGTTGCGGGTGGCGGGAGACTGAGGGCATGGATTCAGCACAGGTCGATGCCTACCTCAGCCGTCTCGGAGCCGAGTACCCGGCGTGGCCCACCGTCGACGCCCTGCGCGAGCTGCACCTGCGTCATCTGCGCAACGTGCCCTTCGAGAACCTGTCCGTCCATCTGGGAGAGGAGATCACGCTGGAGCAGGAGCGGCTGCTGGACAAGGTGGTGGGCGCGCGCAGGGGCGGATTCTGTTATGAACTCAACGGCCTCTTCGGCGCGTTGCTCGCGGCGCTCGGGTACGAGGTCACCCTGCTGGCGGCGCGGGTGTACGGGGACGGGGGCCGGCTCGGGATCCCGTACGACCACCTGGCGCTGCGGGTGCGGACGGTGGACGGGGGCGACTGGCTGGCCGACGTCGGGTTCGGGGCGCACAGCCACGGTCCCCTGGAGTTCGGGGAGCGGGGTGAGCAGGAGGATCCCGGCGGCACGTTCCGGGTCGCCGAGGCGGGACCGGACGAGGCCGGGGTGCGCGGCGGGCACGACTCCGCCCGGGCGGCCGACCTGGACGTGCTGCGGGACGGGAAGTCCGTGTACCGGGTGGAGCTGCGCCCGCGGGTGCTCGGCGACTTCGTGTCCGGCGCGTGGTGGCACAGCACCTCGCCCCAGTCGCACTTCCTCCAGTCGCCGGTCTGCTCGCGGGTCACGGAGGACGGAGGGAGGGTCACGCTCAGCGGCCGCAGGCTCGTGTCCACGACGGCCGACGGCAGGCGGGAGGAGCGTGAGCTGGACACGGACGAGGAGGTCCTCGCGGCGTACCGGGACCGTTTCGGCATCATCCTCGACCAGGTGCCGGTCGTGCGCCGGCCGTGAGTGACCCGGCTCCGACCGCGAGGCGACCCGGTTCCGGCTGTCAGGAACGCCGTCCGGGGCGCCCAATTCGGACCACAGCGGGCCACAGCGGGCTACAGCGGGCCACAGAGGGCCACAGCGGGGCTACTCGTGAGTACTCCCAGCACATGCGTCGGTTTCCCGTGATGTGGTCCTGTGTTGCCTCGAAAGCCCCATCGGTGATCGAATGTTACTTCGTCAACTAGTTTTTCACGTCGCGCAGAGGATGTCGTAGATGATCGGCCGTTGGCTGGGAAGCCGAACGAAGCGGATGCAGCGGACGGGTCCCCTGGCGGCGGTGCGGACTCCGCCGAACGCGGGAGTGCTGAGCTGCCGGGTCCTCGACCCCGTCAACGAGCCGGTTCCGAACGCGGAGTTCGCGGTCAGCGACACCATGGGCCGCAAGGTGGTCAGCGGTGGCACGGACCCCTTCGGTTCGTTCGTGGCGACGGTGCCCACGGGGGAGTACCGGCTCGCGGTGTCCGCCGAGGGGTACACGCCGTACCGGGCGTCCGCCACCGTCACCGAGGATGCGCTGGCCTCGCTCGGCGACGTGACCCTGCAGGTGGCCCAGCCTCCGGAGCTGCCCGCGCCGGGCGACTGGGACATCGAGCCGGCGCACTCGTCGATCGCGTTCACCGCCCGGCACATCGGGCTGGCCCGGATCCACGGCCGGTTCAACTCCTTCGCGGGCGCGGTGCGGATCGCCGACGACATGGAGCAGTCGGCGATGCACGTGGTGATCGACGCGGCGTCCATCGACACCAACGTGAAGATGCGCGACGACCACCTGCGGTCTGGGGACTTCCTGGACGTGCAGCGGTATCCGACCCTGGAGTTCTACAGCGACCGGTTCACGCACCGGGGCGGCAACCGGTGGGCTGTCACGGGGGCGCTGTCCCTGCACGGCGTGACGCGCACGGTCACCCTGGACGCCGAGTATCTCGGCCTCGGCAACGGGATGGAGGGCGAGGTGCGGGCGGCCTGCCGCGCCACCACCGAGCTGCACCGCGACGACTTCACGGTGAGCTGGCAGACGATGCTGGCACGGGGCATCGCCGTGGTCGGACCCAGCATCAGGATCGACCTCGACATCCAGATCGTGCCCAAGGGCTGACCTGGCACCGACCCGGGGGTCCGGCTGCCGCGTGGTGTCCGACAATGGCACTCGTGAGCGATGTGAGACATGTGCTGGTGCTGCCCGACCGCGACGCCGCGGAGGAGGTGGTCCAGGTGCTCGGGGAGCGGTTCGGGCTCGACGAGGAGCCCCGGATCGTCCGTGACGCCCTGGCCGGCGAGGACGACGCCGAGGACGCCCAGTGGATCGTCGTCCTGCGCGACGAGCGGGAGCGGCTGGATCCCGGTGAGCTCGACGAGTTCGCGGGGGAGTGGGAGGGCTGGCGGGAGGAGCCCTAGCCCGGCGCGACCTCGCGAGCAGGGGAATACCGGATTCCTGTGGGCCGGGCCTCGTTGTCAGTGGTGCGTGCGATGCTTGTCGCGATGGCCAGGAAGACTGCGAATGACGACCCTCTCGCCCCGGTGACCCTTGCCGTGGGCCAGGAGGACCTCCTGCTCGACCGTGCCGTGCAGGAGGTGGTGGCCGCCGCGAAGGCCTCCGACGCCGACACGGACGTACGCGACCTGACCCCCGACCAGCTGCAGCCCGGCACGCTCGCCGAGCTCACCAGCCCCTCGCTCTTCGCCGAGCGCAAGGTCGTGGTCGTACGCAACGCGCAGGACCTGTCCGCCGACACGGTCAAGGACGTGAAGGCCTACCTCGGCGCACCCGCGGAGGAGATCACCCTTGTTCTGCTGCACGCGGGCGGCGCGAAGGGCAAGGGCCTGCTGGACGCCGCCCGCAAGGCGGGGGCGCGCGAGGTGGCGTGCCCGAAGATGACGAAGCCCGCCGACCGGCTGGCCTTCGTCCGGACGGAGTTCCGCACCACCGGGCGGTCGGCCACCCCCGAGGCGTGCCAGGCGCTGGTCGACTCGATCGGCAGCGACCTGCGGGAGCTGGCCTCGGCGGTGTCCCAGCTGACCGCGGACGTCGAGGGGACGATCGACGAGGCGGTCGTCGGGCGGTACTACACCGGACGGGCCGAGGCCTCCAGCTTCACGGTCGCCGACCGGGCGGTCGAGGGACGGGCGGCGGAGGCCCTGGAGGCGCTGCGCTGGTCGCTGGCGACCGGAGTGGCACCAGTGCTGATCACCAGCGCGCTGGCACAGGGCGTACGGGCCATCGGCAAGCTGTCCTCCGCCCGCGGCGGGCGCCCTGCCGACCTCGCCCGCGAGCTGGGCATGCCGCCGTGGAAGATCGACCGGGTCCGGCAGCAGATGCGCGGCTGGACACCGGACGGCGTCTCCGTGGCCCTGCGCGCGGTGGCAGAGGCTGACGCGGGGGTGAAGGGCGGCGGGGACGACCCCGAGTACGCCCTGGAGAAGGCCGTGGTGACCATCGCGCGCGCGGCACGGTCGAGAGGGCGGGCGTAAAGCCGGCTCCGTCGGCCTCAGCCTTCGTCAGCCCCGGCCCCAGTCCGTCAGCCCCAGCCCCGTCCTCTCATCCGTCAGCCCCAGCCTCGTCCCTCTCACCCCCGGCCCTCGTCGGCCCCGGTTCCCGCCGGCTTCGAATCCCGGGCAGACCGAAGGCCCCGGTGTCCGTCCTGGGGAAGGACGGCCACCGGGGCCTTCGGATCAAGCTCGGCGGATCCATGCCCGCGTGGCGAACGCAGGCCGCGCATGGATCCTGGGTGCCGGACGGGAGCGGATGAGAGAGGGCCCGCTCTGGGTCCTTCCGGCGATCAGACCAGATGAGGGGTTCAGCCCTTGAGGGCGCCGACCTTCTGCGACAGCGCCGACTTCTTGTTGGCGGCCTGGTTCTTGTGGATGACGCCCTTGGAGACGGCCTTGTCGAGCTGACGCGAAGCGACGCGCTGGTACTCGGTGGCCTTCTCGACGTCACCCGCGGCAGCGGCCTCACGGGCCTTGCGGATCGCGGTCTTCAGAGAGGACTTGACGGCCTTGTTGCGCAGCCGGGCCTTCTCGTTGGTCTTGTTCCGCTTGATCTGGGACTTGATGTTCGCCACGAATGAGCCTTTGCAGGTTCAGGCACGGGGCCGCGAGGGCCGCGTGCCGATGATTTCTTGAAGGAGTGCCTCGTGCTGAGAGGGCAAGAGACACAGCTCCTCACACTACCAGTGGCCCGTCGAGCAGCCCAAACCCGGCCCCGCACCCGTCCCCAAACCGGCCCCACACCCGTCCCCGAAGCCGACTCCGGACCCGACCCCGAATCCGCCCCGGCCCCGGTCCGCGTCCCGCCCCGGCCCCGGACCGCGTCCGCCCCGGCCCGGGTACGAATCCGCCCCGACCCACGGTCCGGATCCGGCCCGGTTCCGCCCTCAACCCGTCCCAAACCCATCCCAGCTCCCCACCCGTGGGACGATGGAAGCTACGTATCGATCCGACCCGAGACCGCAGACACTGCGGACGCCTCAAGAATCAGGACCCTGCGTGCCCGCGACCCCCAGCCATGTGCCCGAGCCGAGCCGTACCGACCCGGCGCTGATCCGCAACTTCTGCATCATCGCGCACATCGACCACGGCAAGTCCACGCTCGCCGACCGGATGCTCCAGCTGACCGGTGTGGTCGAGCAGCGGCAGATGCGCGCCCAGTACCTCGACCGCATGGACATCGAGCGCGAGCGCGGCATCACGATCAAGTCCCAGGCGGTGCGATTGCCGTGGGCTCCCACCCACGACAAGAGCAGCACGCACATCCTCAACATGATCGACACGCCGGGGCACGTCGACTTCACCTACGAGGTCTCGCGGTCGTTGGCCGCGTGCGAGGGCACCATCCTCCTCGTCGACGCCGCCCAGGGCATCGAGGCCCAGACCCTCGCCAACCTCTACCTGGCGATGGAGAACGACCTCACGATCGTCCCCGTGCTGAACAAGATCGACCTGCCGGCCGCGCAGCCCGAGAAGTTCGCCGAGGAACTCGCCAACCTGATCGGCTGCGACCCCGCCGACGTGCTCAAGGTCTCCGCCAAGACCGGCCTCGGGGTCGAGGCGCTGCTGGACAAGGTCGTCGCCGAGGTCCCGCCCCCGGTCGGCGTCAAGGACGCCCCCGCCCGCGCGATGATCTTCGACTCCGTCTACGACTCCTACCGGGGTGTCGTGACGTACGTCCGTGTCATCGACGGCCAGCTCAACAAGCGCGAGCGGATCCGGATGATGTCCACCGGCGCCACGCACGAGCTGCTGGAGATCGGCACCAACTCGCCGGAGATGCTCTCCGCCGACGGTCTCGGCGTCGGCGAGGTGGGATACCTGATCACCGGTGTGAAGGATGTCCGCCAGTCCAAGGTCGGTGACACCGTCACCAGCATGCACAAGGGCGCCGAGGAGGCGCTCGGCGGCTACAAGGACCCCAGGCCCATGGTCTTCTCCGGTCTGTATCCGCTGGACGGCTCGGACTACCCCCTGCTGCGTGAGGCCCTGGACAAGCTCCTGCTCAACGACGCCGCCCTGGTCTACGAGCCCGAGACCTCCGCGGCACTCGGTTTCGGCTTCCGCGTCGGCTTCCTGGGCCTGCTGCACCTCGACGTGATCCGCGAGCGGCTGGAGCGCGAGTTCGGCCTCGACCTGATCGCCACCGCGCCCAACGTGGTCTACCGCGTGATCATGGAGGACGGTACCGAGCACACCGTTACCAACCCGAGCGAGTTCCCCGAGGGCAAGATCAACGAGGTCTACGAGCCGGTCGTGCGCGCCACGATCCTGGCGCCGACCGAGTTCATCGGGGCGATCATGGAGCTGTGCCAGACCCGGCGCGGCACCCTGCTCGGCATGGACTACCTCTCCGAGGACCGGGTGGAGATCCGCTACACCCTCCCCCTCGCGGAGATCGTCTTCGACTTCTTCGACCAGCTGAAGTCGAAGACGCGCGGCTACGCCTCCCTCGACTACGAGCCCACCGGCGAGCAGACCTCCAGCCTGGTCAAGGTCGACATCCTGCTGCACGGCGACAAGGTGGACGCCTTCTCGGCGATCACGCACAAGGACGCGGCCTACGCGTACGGGGTGCGGCTCGTCGCCAAGCTGCGCGAGCTCATCCCGCGCCAGGCCTTCGAGGTGCCCATCCAGGCTGCCATCGGCTCCCGGGTGATCGCCCGTGAGACCATCCGCGCCATCCGCAAGGACGTCCTCGCCAAGTGCTACGGCGGTGACATCTCGCGTAAGCGGAAGCTGCTGGAGAAGCAGAAGGAAGGCAAGAAGCGGATGAAGATGGTGGGTTCCGTGGAGGTTCCGCAGGAGGCCTTCATCGCGGTCCTGTCCAGTGATGACAGCGCGGGGTCGGGCAAGGCCAAGAAGTAACAGCGGCCGTCCTCGCGGCGTATCCCGCCCGCCCGGGCAAAGCGGACACGAAGGGGCTCGTCGTGCGAAAGCGCGGCCGGCCCTTTCGCATGTCACGGGTGGGCCTCCGTACCAAGTGAAAGGGCGCGGAGGCTTACGCGTGGGCCGGTCGCCCTTTACTCTGATGCCTGCTCGCTAGTTACTCGCGAGTTAAACAACGCCTGAACAACTGCCCGAGAGCGAACCAGCCACACCTGGACCAGCCACACCTGAAGCAGCCGCGTCCGAGCCGGCCGCACCGAGCAGGCCGCACCGTCGCGGGCCCACGGAGGATGTCGTGAGCGACACACAGACACTGATCGAGAACCGTCCGCCCTCCGTGGCGGGACTCTTCCTGGAGCGGGTGACGGCCACGCCGGACGCCGAGGCGTACCGCCACCCGGTGCCGTCGGCCTCGGGCGAGGGGCCGGACGACTGGAAGTCGCTGACCTGGGCGCAGGCGGCCGAGCGCGTCTACGCGATCGCGGCCGGCCTGATCGAGCTGGGTATCCAGTCGCAGCAGCGCGTGGCACTGGCCTCCGCCACACGGCTGGAGTGGATCCTCGCCGACCTCGGCATCATGTGCGCGGGCGCGGCGACGACCACCGTCTACCCGCAGACCAACGCCGACGAGTCCGCGTACATCCTCTCGGACTCCGAGAGCCGGGTGCTGATCGCGGAGGACGCCGCGCAGCTGGCCAAGGCCAGGGATAAGAAGGCGGAGCTGCCCGACCTCACCCACGTCGTGGTGATCGACGCGACCGGCGCCGACACCACCGAGGACTGGGTCCTCACCCTCGGCGCGCTGGAGGCGCTCGGCGCGGCCCGCCTGGAGAAGGAGCCGGAGCTGATCAAGGAGCGGGTCGGCGCGCTCACCAAGGACCAGCTCGCCACCCTCATCTACACCTCCGGCACCACCGGCCGGCCCAAGGGCGTCCGCCTCCCGCACGACTGCTGGTCGTACATGGCGAAGGCGATCGCCGCGACCGGCCTGGTCACCGGCGACGACGTGCAGTACCTGTGGCTGCCGCTCGCGCACGTCTTCGGCAAGGTGCTGACCTCCGGCCAGATCGAGGTCGGTCACGTCACCGCCGTCGACGGCCGCGTCGACAAGATCATCGAGAACCTGCCGGTCGTCCAGCCGACCTACATGGCGGCCGTGCCGCGCATCTTCGAGAAGGTCTACAACGGCGTCGCCGCCAAGGCCCGGGCGGGCGGCGGAGCCAAGTACAAGATCTTCCAGTGGGCCGCCGGCGTCGCCCGCGAGTACGCCAAGGTCACCCAGGACAACTTCAAGCGCACCGGTACCGCGAGCGCCCCCTTCGGCCTGTCCGCCAAGCACGGCATCGCCGACAAGCTCGTCTACGCCAAGATCCGCGAGGCCTTCGGCGGCCGCCTGCGCGCCTGCGTCTCCGGCTCGGCGGCCCTCGCCCCCGACATCGGCTACTTCTTCGCCGGCGCAGGCATCCACATCCTCGAGGGCTACGGCCTCACCGAGTCCTCCGCCGCGTCCTTCGTCAACCCCGGGGAGGCCTACCGCACCGGCACGGTCGGCAAGCCGCTGCCCGGCACCGAGGTGCGCATCGCGGACGACGGCGAGATCCTGCTGCGCGGCCCCGGCATCATGGAGGGCTACCACAAGCTGCCCGAGAAGACCGCCGAGGTCCTGGAGTCGGACGGCTGGTTCCACACCGGCGACATCGGCGAGCTCTCACCCGACGGCTACCTGCGCATCACCGACCGCAAGAAGGACCTCATCAAGACCTCGGGCGGCAAGTACATCGCTCCCGCCGAGGTCGAGGGCCAGTTCAAGGCGGTCTGCCCCTACGTCTCCAACATCCTGGTGCACGGCGCCGACCGGAACTTCTGCACCGCCCTCATCGCCCTCGACGAGATCGCGATCACCCAGTGGGCGAACGAGAACGGCCTGGAGGGCAGGCCGTACGCGGAGATCGTCGCGGCGCCCGCGACCGTCGCGATGGTCGACGGCTACGTCAAGCAGCTCAACGAGGGCCTCCAGCGCTGGCAGACCATCAAGAAGTTCCGCCTGCTGCCCCGCGACCTCGACGTCGAGCACGGCGAGATCACGCCGAGCCTGAAACTGAAGCGGCCGGTCGTGGAGCGGGAGTACAAGCACCTGATCGAGGAGATGTACGACGGCTCGCGCGAGGCGTAGGGCGTGCGGGCGTCGCAGTCCGCACGGCTGATGGCCGAAACTGTCCGTCTTCCGGCCGTCTTCGAACATTCGCCTGGCACGGTTCTCGCGGTTCTCACTCGTGGCGGCCCACTTCGGTAACTCCGCGCTTATGGGCGGGGCCGGTCTGTCACTCTGTCGGCATCGACTGCGAAGTATTCGCACGAACTGCCCGGGGAGCCGTCATGGGGGCCATTCCGACGCAACGGGAGACCGTCTCCCGCGCCAGTGGGGTGCACGCGCACGCTGTTGAGGCATCCGCCCAGGAGTGCGCGCGGGCGCACGTGACCCTGCTCGGAAGCTCTCTTGCGCCGGGCGCGGCCCGCGAGATGGTGCGGGCCGCGCTCCGCGACTGGTCCGCGCTCGGTCTGCCCGGCACGCAACAGCTGACCGGGCATCTCGCCGCCGACGCCCTGGTGGTCGTCAGTGAGCTGGTCACCAACGCCGTGGTGCACGCCGGCACCGACGTCGAGGTGGTCTGCCGCCTGGAGGAGACGGGCACCCTCGTCGTCGAGGCCACGGATCACCACCCCGCCCGCGCGCCGAGGGGCGGCGACGACGAGACGCCGCACGAGATCCCGGAGTACGGGCGCGGCCTGCGGCTCGTCGCCGCGCTCTCGGAGGCCTGGGGCATCACCTACCGCCCGGGCACCAAGACGGTGTGGGCGCGGCTGCCGGCCGCGGGTGCCGAGGTCGCCGAACAGATCGAGACGTACGCAGGGGGCCGCGGCCTGCCGCGCACCGAGTCCCCGGCCCCGGAACCGTCGGGGGAGGGTCCCGACGGACGGACCCGCCCCAGGAGCCACGGCGGCTCGGGAGACCCTGGAGGCCTTGGCGGCGGCTCGGGAGGCCCCGGAGGCCTGGGCGGCGGCTCGGGAGACCCGGAAGGCGGGGCCGCGACGGACCTCGGGCGCCGGGAAGGCCCCGGCCATGAGAAGGACCCCGGCTACCGGGGAGGCCCAGGCCATGAGGATGGCCCCGGCCGTGGCGGAAACCCCCGGCGAGGGGGCCAGGGTCACCCCCAGCCCTGGGACGGCCCCGGCCGCAGGCAGAGCCCCGACCGTTCGGGCCCCCCTCAGTGGCCGGACTGGCGGGACGATGCGGCCGTGACCGGCCGGCTCGGCGTCCGAGACCGCGAGTGGCTGGGCCGCGGCGCGCTGTCCTTCCTCGCCGAGGCCTCCGACCTCCTGGCCGGGCAACTGGACGAGGACCTGGTCGCCTCCCTCACCGGACAGCTGATCGTGCCCCGGCTCGCCGACTGGTGCGGTGTGTGGCTGGAGGACGAGTCCCTGGGCCGGGGAGCCTGGAGCGACGAGCCGGGGGCGGCCGTGGGAGCGAGGCTGGCCCGCGTCTGGCACACCGGCGAGAGCCACATCGAGGACCTGCGCCTGGCCCTGGAGAAGGACCCGCCCCGCGCCCGCGACCCGTGGCGCTCCGGCCCCGTCGCCCACCCCTGGCCCGGCGAGGCGCTCGGTCCGGACGCCGCGCAGGGCGCCGCGCTCGCCTACCGCCTGGTCGCCGGCGGCCGGCCGCTGGGCACCCTGGTCATCGGGCGGGCCGGCACCGCGGGCTTCCCCGACGAGATCACCGGCCTCGTCGAGGACCTCAGCCGCCGGGTGGCGCTCGCCATCGGAGCCGCCCGCCAGTACGCCCGGCAGGCCACGATCAGCGCCGTCCTCCAGCGCGGCCTGCTGCCCGGCGCCGTCGCCGAGATCCCCGGCGTGCGCAGCGCCCTCGTCTACGAACCGTGCGACAAGGGCGGGCCCAGCGGCGACTTCTACGATCTCTTCCCGGCCGGCGAGGGCCGCTGGTGCTTCGCCGTCGGCGACGTCCAGGGCAAGGGCCCGGAGGCCGCCGTCGTCATCGGCCTCGCCCGGCCCTGGCTGCGGCTGCTGGCCCGCGAGGAGTACGAGGTCCCCGACGTCCTCGACCGTCTCAACCAGCTCCTCCTCGACGACGCCACGGAGGCCGCGGACGCCGCCGCCCGCGCCCTGGTCGCCGCGGGTCCTCCGGTTGCCCCGGGCGACGGACCGCAGACCCGTTTCCTGTCCCTGCTCTACGGCGAGCTGGTCCCGTTCGACGGCGGCGTACGCTGCACCCTCGCCTCCGCCGGGCATCCGCTGCCGCTGCTCCTGGGCCCCGACGGCACGGTGCGCACGGTGGCGCGGCCGCAGACCCTGCTCGGGGTCGTGGAGGACGCGACGTACACCAGCGAGACCTTCGAGCTGCGGTCCGGCGACACCCTGCTCTGCGTCACGGACGGGGTCACCGAGCGGCGCAGCGGGTCCCGCCAGTTCGACGACGGGGACGGTCTCGCCACCGCGCTCGCCGGATGCGCGGGGCTGGACGCAGGGCTGGTCGCCGAACGCATCAGGCGGCTGGTGCACGAGTTCGGGCCCCGCCCCCCGGAGGACGACCTCGCCCTGCTGGTGCTGCAGGCCGACTAGTCGCGTCGGGCCGAGCAGCCGCGTCGGTACGGGACAATGGAACGCATGCCCTCCGCACTCCCCGACGGCGAACCCGTCCCCGCCGACGGCGCCCTGCCGGCGTCCGCGCTCGCCGGCGCCGCCGACCGCCCCCTCGGCTTCTACCTGCACGTGCCGTACTGCGCGACCCGCTGCGGATACTGCGACTTCAACACCTACACCGCGACCGAGCTGCGCGGCACCGGCGGCGTCCTCGCCTCCCGCGACAACTACGCCGATACGCTCACCGACGAGGTCCGCCTGGCCCGCAAGGTCCTCGGCGACGACCCCCGCGAGGTCCGCACGGTCTTCGTCGGCGGCGGTACGCCCACCCTGCTGGCCGCCGACGACCTGGTACGGATGCTGCACGCGATCCGTGACGAGTTCGGTCTCGCGCCGGACGCGGAGATCACGACGGAGGCCAACCCGGAGTCCGTCGACCCGGCGTACCTGGCCACCCTCCGCGAGGGCGGCTTCAACCGGATCTCCTTCGGCATGCAGAGCGCGAGGCAGCACGTCCTGAAGGTGCTGGACCGCACCCACACCCCGGGCCGCCCGGAGGCCTGCGTCGCCGAGGCCCGCGCGGCCGGCTTCGACCACGTCAACCTCGACCTGATCTACGGCACCCCCGGCGAGAGTGACGACGACTGGCGCGCCTCCCTGGACGCGGCGCTCGGCGCCGGACCCGACCACGTCTCCGCGTACGCCCTGATCGTCGAGGAGGGCACCCAGCTCGCCCGCCGCATCCGGCGCGGCGAGGTCCCGATGACCGACGACGACGTCCACGCCGACCGGTACCTGATCGCCGAGGAGACTCTGTCGGCGGCGGGCTTCGACTGGTACGAGGTCTCCAACTGGGCCACCTCCGACGCGGGGCGCTGCCTGCACAACGAGCTGTACTGGCGGGGCGCCGACTGGTGGGGCGCGGGGCCGGGGGCGCACTCGCACGTGGGCGGGGTGCGCTGGTGGAACGTGAAGCACCCGGGGGCGTACGCGGGCGCGCTCGCGGCCGGGACGTCCCCGGGCGCCGGACGCGAGATCCTCACCGACGAGGACCGGCGGGTGGAGCGCATCCTGCTGGAGCTGCGTCTGAGGGAAGGCGCCCCGCTGTCCCTGCTGCGGGAGGCGGGACTCGCGGCGTCGCGCCGGGCGCTGGGCGAGGGGCTGCTGCAGGAAGGGCCCTACGCAGACGGGCGCGCGGTACTGACGCTGCGCGGGCGGTTGCTGGCCGACGCGGTGGTGCGGGACCTGGTGGACTGATCACTCGGGTGAGTGAATCGGTGCGGAACGATGGTTCGGCCCCTAACCTGATTCGTAGGCTGCCGCCGACAGTACGCGGCGGATGTGGAGGGCCACGGAGATGACAGCTGTGGACGAACGTGGAGTCGCGGAGTTCTTCGCGGGGTTCGAACCACCCGAGGGGCTCAAGGTGGAGCTACTCCGGGGGGAAATCGTGATGATGCCCAGCCCTGATCTGGTGCACAACCGGATCGTCACCTCTCTGATGGACCAGATCCCGCACCGGCGATGGGAGCGGCTCCAGACTCAGGACGTCGATGTTGTCGATGAGGCCAGCGAGCCTGTCCCCGACTTGGTCGTCATGGAGGTGGGTGTCGGCCCGGACTCAGGGCGTCTTCTGCCGTCCCAGGTGATCACGTTGGTCGTGGAAGTGGTCTCGAAGACCAGCGTGGACCGGGACTATGGCGTCAAACGCCTGATCTACGCCGCCGGTGAGGTGCCCGCTTACCTGATCATCGACCCGATCATGGCCCAGTGCGTTCTGTACTCGGAGCCGGCCGGACAAGGCGAACAGGCCGACTATCAGGTGCAGCGGGTCACTCAGTTCGGGGCGTCACTGCCACTGGAACAGTTGGGCGTCGAACTGGACACCACCACGTTCGGCACCTACAAGGGCGTCAAGCCCCATCACCGCCCGTGACGAAGTCGATCAGCTCCTCCACCCGCCCCAGCAGCTGCGGCTCCAGGTCCTTGTAAGACCCCACCCGCGCCAGGATCGCCTGCCACACCGCGCCCGTGTTCTCCGACGGCCACCCCAGCGCCCGGCACACCCCCGTCTTCCAGTCCTGGCCGTGCGGCACCCGGGGCCAGCCGGGAATCCCCACCGACGCCGGCTTCACCGCCTCCCAGATGTCGATGTACGGGTGCCCCACGACCAGCGCGTGCTCGCTCGTCACGGCCTCCGCGATCCGCCACTCCTTCGAACCCGGCACCAGGTGGTCCACCAGGACCCCGAGCCGCGCGTCCGGACCGGGGGCGAACTCGGCGACGATCGACGGGAGATCGTCCACGCCGCCCAGGTACTCCACGACGACCCCCTCGATGCGCAGGTCGTCGCCCCACACCTTCTCGACCAGCTCGGCGTCGTGCCGCCCCTCCACGTAGATGCGCCCGGCGCGCGCGACCCGCGCACGTGCCCCGGGGACGGCGACCGACCCGGACGCCGTACGGGAGGGGCGCGCCGTACCGGAGGAGGGGCGGACCAGCGTCACCACCCGCCCCTCGAGGAGGAAGCCGCGCGGCTCCATCGGAAAGACCCGGTGCTTGCCGAAACGGTCCTCCAGGGTCACCGTGCCCGCCTCGCAGCGGATCACCGCGCCGCAGAAACCGGTGCAGGGCTCCTCGACCACCAGGCCGGGATCGGCCGGGACCTCCGGAACCGGCTGCGATTTCTTCCACGGAGGGGTCAGGTCGGCGGAGTACTGGCGCATTCTGATGACGATACGAGGAGCGAGCGCGCCCTGATCAGCGCGACACGCCGAACCGGGCGGCCAGCGCGTCCCGTTGAGCCCGTACGAAAGCCGCGTCCACCACCGCTCCGTGACCGGGGACGTACAGAGCGTCCTCGCCGCCCAGGTCCAGCAGCCGGTCCAGCGCGGCCGGCCAGTGTGCCGGTACCGCGTCCGGGCCCGCCTGCGGCTCCCCCGACTCCTCGACCAGGTCGCCGCAGAAGACGACCGCCGGGTCGCCCGGCACCAGCACCGCGAGGTCGTGGCCGGTGTGTCCCGGGCCCACGTCGGCGAGCAGGACCTGCCGGCCGCCGCCCAGGTCGAGCGTCCACTCGCCGCGGACCTCGTGGCGGACGCGGACGAGCGCGTCGGCCGCCTGCTGGGCCTGCCGCGCGTCCAGCCCCTCGGCCACCGCGTCCGACCGCAGCGCCTCCCGCCCCTGTCCGCCCCGCGCGAACACCGCGCCCGTCCCCGCCGCGCCGTAGACCTCCGTGCCTCCCACGCCTTCCGCGCCTCCCGGGCCCTCCGCGCCTCCCGGGCCCGCGAACGCGGCGGCGCCGAAGACGTGGTCGAAGTGCGGATGGGTCAGCGCGAGATGTGTCACACGGTGACCGGCGAGCTCCCGCGCCTGGGCGCGCAACCGGGCGCCCTCGCCGAGGCTCGCCCCCGCGTCCACCATCAGTGCCGCGTCCGCGCCGACGACCAGCCCCGCCGTGCAGTCCCACACCGGCAGCCGGCGCCGTCCCACCCCGGCCGCCACCCTCTCCCATCCCAGGTCTTCCCAAGTCACCGTCACGACGACGACGCTAGCCGTACGGCGCCTCGGCGCACGGCCGCGTGCCCCCGCCCTTGCCGGGGGCGTACCCCACGGCCGTACACTGGGCCGGGGAAGTCTGGCACTCGCACACCGTGAGTGCCAGGGACAGACAGTGAGACAGGCAAGACGCCGGGCGGACGACGACATGCTGGAGGTGTGCGCGAGTGCTCAGTGAACGCAGGCTCCAGGTGCTGCGCGCCATCGTCCAGGACTACGTCGGCACCGAGGAGCCGGTCGGTTCCAAGGCCCTCACCGAGCGGCACAACCTCGGCGTCTCCCCGGCCACCGTGCGCAACGACATGGCGGCCCTCGAGGACGAGGGGTTCATCGCCCAGCCGCACACCAGCGCCGGGCGCATCCCGACCGACAAGGGCTACCGGCTCTTCGTCGACAAGCTGGCCGGCGTCAAGCCGATGACCGCGCCCGAGCGGCGTGCCATCCAGAACTTCCTGGAGGGCGCCGTCGACCTCGACGACGTGGTGGCCCGCACGGTGCGGCTGCTCGCGCAGCTGACCCGGCAGGTCGCCGTCGTGCAGTATCCGTCGCTGACCCGCTCGACCGTGCGGCACGTGGAGTTGCTCTCCCTGGCGCCCGCGCGGCTGATGCTCGTGCTGATCACGGACACCGGCCGGGTCGAGCAGCGGATGGTCGACTGCCCGGCGCCGTTCGGCGAGGCGTCCCTGGCGGACCTGCGCGCGCGGCTCAACAGCCGGGTCGCCGGGCGCCGTTTCTCGGACGTGCCGAGCCTGGTGGAGGATCTCGCGGAGGCCTTCGAGGCCGAGGACCGGGGTACGGTCTCCACCGTGCTCTCCACTCTCCTGGAGACGCTGGTCGAGGAGAACGAGGAGCGGCTGATGATCGGCGGCACCGCCAATCTGACCCGCTTCGGGCACGACTTCCCCTTGGTGATCCGACCCGTCCTCGAGGCGCTGGAGGAGCAGGTCGTGCTCCTCAAGCTGCTCGGCGAGGCGAAGGATCCGGGCGTGACCGTCCGTATCGGTCATGAGAACGCCCACGAAGGACTCAACTCAACGTCCGTCGTGTCGGTGGGCTACGGTTCGGGCGGCGAGGCGGTTGCCAAGCTCGGCGTGGTCGGACCGACCCGCATGGACTACCCGGGAACGATGGGAGCGGTACGCGCAGTGGCACGGTACGTCGGACAGATCCTGGCGGAGTCGTAGGTGGCCACGGACTACTACGCCGTACTCGGCGTACGCCGCGACGCGTCCCAGGACGAGATCAAGAAGGCGTTCCGGAGGCTCGCCCGCGAGCTGCACCCGGACGTCAACCCCGATCCGAAGACCCAGGAGCGGTTCAAGGAGATCAACGCCGCCTACGAGGTGCTGTCGGACCCGCAGAAGAAGCAGGTCTACGACCTCGGCGGCGACCCCCTCTCGCAGGCCGGCGGCGGTGGCGCGGGCGGCTTCGGCGCGGGTGGCTTCGGGAACTTCTCGGACATCATGGACGCGTTCTTCGGTACGGCGTCGCAGCGCGGGCCGCGCTCGCGCACGCGCCGCGGCCAGGACGCGATGATCCGCATCGAGGTCGAGCTGGACGAGGCCGCGTTCGGTACGACCAAGGACATCCAGGTCGACACCGCGGTCGTCTGCAACACCTGCAACGGCGAGGGCGCGGCGCCCGGCACGTCTGCCCAGACGTGTGACATGTGCCGCGGCCGCGGCGAGGTGTCGCAGGTCACCCGGTCCTTCCTGGGTCAGGTCATGACCTCCCGCCCCTGCCCGCAGTGCCAGGGCTTCGGCACCGTGGTCCCGACCCCGTGCCCCGAGTGCGCGGGCGACGGCCGGGTCCGCTCCCGGCGCACCCTGACCGTGAAGATCCCGGCCGGCGTCGACAACGGCACCCGGATCCAGCTCGCGGGCGAGGGCGAGGTCGGCCCCGGCGGCGGCCCCGCCGGCGACCTGTACGTCGAGATCCACGAGCTGCCCCACTCGACCTTCCAGCGGCGCGGCGACGACCTGCACTGCACGGTCACCATCCCGATGACGGCGGCGGCCCTCGGCACGAAGGTGCCGCTGGAGACGCTCGACGGCATGGAGGAGATCGACATCCGCCCGGGCACCCAGTCCGGCCAGTCGGTCCCGCTGCACGGCCGCGGCGTCACCCACCTGCGCGGCGGTGGCCGGGGCGACCTCATCGTCCACGTCGAGGTCCTGACCCCGAGCAAGCTCGACCCCGAGCAGGAGCGCCTGCTCCGCGAGCTGGCCAAGCTGCGCGGCGAGGAGCGTCCGCAGGGGCAGTTCCAGCCGGGGCAGCAGGGTTTGTTCTCGCGGTTGAAGGACGCGTTCAACGGGCGCTGACACCCGGTGCCCACAAGCCCCTGGCGAAGCCTGCGCCAGGGGCTTTCCCATGGGTACGGGACGGTTGTGCGACGGTGATGCTCCTGGCGTATGCCGACCCAAGCCCGGATTCGGACCCTTCCACAGGACGTGACACCATGCGCTCATGTCCTCCGCACTGACCGATCTCTTCCCCTACCCGATCGTGCAGGCGCCCATGGCGGGCGGCGTCTCCGTGCCGCAGCTCGCCGCCGCGGTCTGCGAGGCGGGCGGGCTGGGGTTCCTGGCCGCCGGGTACAAGACCGCGGACGGGATGTACCAGGAGATCAAGCAGCTGCGGGGGCTGACGAACCGCCCCTTCGGCGTCAACCTCTTCATGCCGCAGCCGGAGACCCCGGGTGCGAGCACCGGCTCCACCGGAGCGGCCAACGCCGCGCCCTTCAACGCCTCCGCCGTCGGCGTCTACGCCCACCAGCTGGCCGGTGAGGCCGCCTGGTACGAGACGGAGCTCGGCGACCCCGAGTGCGGCCGGGACGACGGCTACGACACCAAGATCGCGGTGCTGCTGGACAACCCGGTGCCGGTGGTGTCGTTCCACTTCGGCGTCCCGAGCCGTGACGTCGTCGACTCGCTGCACCGCGTCGGCACCTTCGCCCTGGCCGCCGCGACCACCCCGGAGGAGGCCCGGGCCGTCGAGCGGTCCGGCGCGGACGCGGTGATCGCGCAGGGCGTCGAGGCCGGCGGGCACCAGGGCACCCACCGGGACCACCCGGAGACGGGCGGTGCCGGCACGGGACTGCTGTCGCTGGTCGCCCAGGTCCGGGAGGCGGTGAGCCTGCCGATCGTCGCCGCCGGCGGCATCATGCGCGGCGGTCAGATCGCCGCCGTCCTCGCGGCCGGCGCGAGCGCCGCCCAGCTCGGCACGGCCTTCCTCGCCACCCCCGAGTCCGGGGCGCACGCCCTGCACAAGCAGGCACTGACCAACCCGCTGTTCGTCCGCACCGAACTGACCCGCGCCTTCTCCGGCCGCCCCGCCCGCGGTCTGGTCAACCGCTTCCTGCGCGAGCACGGACCCTACGCCCCCGCCGCCTACCCGGAGGTGCACCACCTCACCGCGCCGCTGCGCAAGGCGGCGGCGAAGGCGGGCGACGCTCAGGGCATGGCGCTGTGGGCGGGACAGGGCCACCGGATGGCCCGGGAACTGCCCGCAGGCCGGCTGGTGGAGGTGCTGGCGGCCGAACTCGCCGCCGCGGGGACAGCGTTGTCAGCGTTCGCGACGGGAGGTACGGGCCGATGACGGCACCGGTGTTCGTGGTCGACTCCCTCCGGCCGGGGGACCTGACCGGAGGCGAGTACGTCCTGGACGGCCCCGAGGGACGGCACGCCGTCTCGGTGAAACGGCTGCGGGCCGGTGAGGACGTCGTCCTCACCGACGGACGCGGTCGCTGGGCCGAGGGCGTGGTGAAGGCCGCCGAGGGCAAGGACCGCCTGGTCGTCGCGGACCTGGAGACCGTCCACGAGGAGCCGCCGGAGCAGCCCCGCATCACCGTCGTCCAGGCCCTGCCCAAGGGCGACCGCGGAGAGCTGGCCGTCGAGACGATGACCGAGGTCGGCGTCGACGCGATCGTGCCCTGGGCGGCGTCCCGCTGCGTCACCCAGTGGAAGGGCGAGCGCGGCCTGAAAGCGCTCGGCAAGTGGCGTGCGACGGCCCGGGAGGCAGGCAAGCAGTCCCGCAGGGTCCGCTTCCCCGACGTCGCGGACGCGGCGACGAGCAAGCAGGTTGCGTCACTTCTGGCCGACGCCGACTTCGCCGCCGTACTCCACGAGAGCGGCGACGAGCCCCTGGCCGTCACCGAACTCCCCACCGCCGGCCACATCGTGCTCGTCGTCGGCCCCGAAGGCGGGGTCTCGCCGGAGGAGTTGGCGCTCTTCGCCCAGGCCGGCGCCGATCCCTACCGCCTGGGACGCAGCGTGCTGCGCACCTCCACCGCCGGCACCGCGGCGGCGGCGGTACTCCTGACCCGCACCGGCCGCTGGTCCTGAGCCGGCGGCCACCGGCCCCGACGGTGCCGGCCACCGGCACTGATGCGGCAGCGACAGGCCGTGACGGAGTCGGCCACTCCCGACAGTCCGGCCACCGGCCCCGGCAGTGCCGGCCACCGGCCCCGACGGTGCCCGTCAGCCGTCCGCCGTGCGGGACGCCGCGACCGCCGGGAACAGTTCCCAGCCGTCCAGGTCCGCGGACCGGTCGAGCAGCCCGCGCCGGGCCGCCTCGTCGACGAAACCCCGTACGACGCCGGGTTCGTGCAGGTTGAGCGACGCCTCACCCACGGACACGCAGCCCGAGGGCAGGAAGCCGTCGGGGACGAACCGGCCCTCGCCGCCCTGGAACAGCAGACGGGTCCTCGTTCCCTCCCGGGAGAGGCTGAGTACCTCCTGGCAGGGCCCCGTGCGGCTGTGCCGGTGGCGCACCGACCACACGTAGGCGGTCCTTTCGTCCACGACGAGCCTTCTTCGGCGGCGTCCGCTGTGCATGTGCCCACGGTAGTGAGGAGTGGCCGTATGCGCCCTACCGTCCGCACCGCACCGGTGGCAGGCTGCCCTTCATGGGGGCATCGAGGCGGATTCGGCGCACGGCTGCGGTGGTCGTCGGCGTGCTCGTCACCGTGGGCGGCGCCGTGGCGTGCGAAGCGGGCGGACTCAGCTCCGCGTCGGTGGCGTACACGACCGACCAGACCGTGACACGCGAACTGGAGCGGCGCAAGGCCGACGTGCGGTGGCTCACCTGTACCGCGTCCTTCGGGGACGACGGCGCCACCGCCTCGGCGGGCGAGGACACCGTCGCCTCCGTCGACTGCAAGGGGGAGACCGACGACGGCAAGGACATCACCGTCGACGGGGAGGTGACCCGGGTCGTCAACGGCGCCTGTGTGCGCGGCGATCTGAGCGCCGAGGTGGACGGCAAGGAGTGGTTCCGCGTCCAGGGGCTGGGCAACTGCGACGCCACGAGCGCCCCGCCCGCCGACCGGCCCTCCCGGCACCAGCCGGGGCCCACGGTGACCGTCACCCGGACCATCTGGTGCCCGGACGACCCGCACTGCCGGCCGGTGGAGGGCAAGTAGCCGCCACGGCGCGCGTGCCGTGGCCGGTAAGTGATCCGAACCTCTGTCGGCGGGCGTCGCCCCTGCATAGGGTGAAGGGGTGACACAGCCCGCAGCGCCTGCCTACCTCCGCTTTCCGCACCCGCACGGCGAGTTGGTCGCCTTCACCGCCGAGGACGACGTGTGGCTCGCCCCGCTCGACGGCGGCCGGGCCTGGCGGGTCAGCGCCGACAACGTGCCGGTGAACCACCCGCGCGTCTCGCCCGACGGCACGACGGTCGCCTGGACGTCCACGCGCGACGGCGCCCCCGAGGTGCACATCGCCCCCGTCGACGGCGGACCCGCCAAGCGCCTCACGCACTGGGGCAGCCCGAAGACCCAGGTGCGCGGCTGGACCCCGCAGGGCCAGGTCCTCGCCGTCAGCGCCTACGGGCAGGCCAGCCTGCGCCGCAGCTGGGCCCGCGCCGTCCCGCTCGACGGCGGACCCGCCGCCACCCTGCCGTACGGGCCCGTCGGCGACGTCGCGTACGGGCCGCGCACCGTGCTGCTGTCCGCGCCGATGGGCCGCGAGGCCGCCTGGTGGAAGCGCTACCGGGGCGGCACCGCGGGCAAGCTGTGGATCGACGCCGAGGACGACGGCGAGTTCGTACGGCTGCACGGCGACCTCGACGGCAACGTCGAGTACCCCTTCTGGGTCGGCGACCGCATCGCGTTCCTCTGTGACCACGAGGGCACCGGCGCCCTCTACTCCTCCCTCGCCGACGGCTCCGACCTGCGCCGGCACACCCCCCTCGGGGGCACCTCCCGCTCGGGCGAGGCCGAGAGCGGGGGAGGCTTCTACGCCCGGCACGCCGCGACCGACGGCACCCGCGTCGTCTACTCCAGCGCCGGTGAACTGTGGACGCTGGACGACCTGGACGGCGCCGAGCCGCGCCGGCTCGACATCCGGCTCGGCGGCGCCCGCGTCGACCTCCAGGCGTACCCGGTGAACGCCGCCCGCTGGTTCGGCTCCGCGTCACCCGACCACACGGCGCGCGGCAGCGCCGTCGCCGTACGCGGCGGCGTGCACTGGGTCACCCACCGCGCCGGACCGGCCCGCGCGCTGGCCGCGCAACCCGGCGTACGGGCCCGGCTGCCGCGCACCTTCCGCGCCGACGGCGAGGAGTGGGTGGTGTGGGTGACGGACGCGGAGGGCGACGACGCCCTGGAGTTCGCGCCCGCCACCGGACTGGCGCCCGGCGCCACCGCGCGGCGCCTCGCCGCCGGACAGCTCGGCCGGGTGCTGGGCCTCGCCATGGCACCGGACGGCAGCCGCGCCGCCGTCGCCTCGCACGACGGACGGGTCCTGCTCGTCGAGCGGGAGACGGGCGAGGTCCGCGAGGTGGACCGCAGCGAGGACGGGGACGCCTCCGGACTGGTCTTCTCACCCGACTCCGCCTGGCTCGCCTGGTCCCACCCGGGGCCGAGCCCGCTGCGTCAGCTCAAGCTCGCAGGCACCACCGACCTGTCGGTGAGCGAGGCGACCCCGCTGCGCTTCAAGGACTACTCGCCGGCCTTCACCCTGGACGGCAAGCACCTCGCCTTCCTCTCCACCCGCTCCTTCGACCCGGTCTACGACGAGCACGTCTTCGACCTGGCCTTCGTCGAGGGCGCCCGCCCGTACCTGATCACGCTCGCCGCGACCACCCCGTCGCCCTTCGGCCCGCAGCGCCACGGCCGCCCCTTCGAGACCCCGGACCGGGACGAGACCCCCGACAGCGAGGGCACCCCGACCACCCGGATCGACATCGAGGGCCTCGCCGACCGCATCGTGCCGTTCCCCGTGGAGGCCGCCCGCTACTCCCGGCTGCGCGCCGCCAAGGACGGCGTCCTGTGGCTGCGCCACCCGGTCACCGGCGTCCTCGGCGCCTCCCGCGCCCACCCGGACGATCCCGACCCGCACACCGAGCTGGAGCGCTACGACCTCGCCCAGCAGCGCGTCGAGCACCTCGCCGCCGACGCCGACCACTTCGAGGTCAGCGGCGACGGCAAGCGGGTGCTGCTGTGGACCGACGGACGCCTCAAGGTCGTCCCCAGCGACCGGCGGGCCTCCGGCGACGAGGACAGCGACACCAACATCACCGTCGACCTGAGCCGCGTGCGGCAGACCGTCGACCCGGCCGCCGAGTGGCGGCAGATGTACGACGAGACGGGCCGCGTCATGCGGGACCACTTCTGGCGGCCCGACATGAACGGCGTCGACTGGGACGGCGTCCTCGACCGCTACCGCCCCGTCCTCGACCGCCTCGCCACCCACGACGACCTGGTCGACCTCCTGTGGGAGGTGCACGGCGAACTCGGCACCTCGCACGCCTACGTCACCCCGCGCGGCGGCCACGGCTCGGGCGCCCGGCAGGGCCTGCTCGGCGCCGACCTCTCCCGGCACGAGGACGGCACCTGGCGCGTCGACCGCGTCCTGCCCTCGGAGACGTCCGATCCCGACGCCCGTTCCCCGCTCGCCGCGCCCGGTGTCGCCGTGCGCGCCGGGGACGCGGTCGTCGCCGTCGCCGGACAGTCCGTCGACCCGGTCACCGGCCCCGGCCCGCTGCTGGTCGGCACGGCGGGCAAGCCGGTCGAGCTGACCATCGCCCCGACCGGCGGCGGCGAACTGCGGCACGCCGTCGTCGTCCCCCTCGCCGACGAGGAACCCCTGCGCTACCACGCCTGGGTCGCCGACCGTCGCGCCTACGTGCACGAGAAGTCCGGCGGCCGGCTCGGCTACCTCCACGTCCCCGACATGCAGGCCCCCGGCTGGGCCCAGATCCACCGCGACCTGCGGATCGAGGTGGCCCGGGAGGGCCTGGTCGTCGACGTGCGGGAGAACCGCGGCGGGCACACCTCCCAACTGGTCGTCGAGAAACTCGCCCGGCGGATCGTCGGCTGGGACCTGCCGCGCGGTATGCGGCCGTCCAGCTACCCGCTGGACGCGCCCCGCGGGCCGGTCGTCGCCGTCGCCAACGAGTTCTCCGGTTCCGACGGCGACATCGTCAACGCCGCGATCAAGGCGCTCGGTATCGGCCCGGTCGTCGGCACCCGCACCTGGGGCGGCGTCATCGGCATCGACAGCCGTTACCGCCTGGTCGACGGCACGCTGATCACCCAGCCCAAGTACGCCTTCTGGCTGGAGGGCCACGGCTGGGGCGTGGAGAACCACGGCGTCGACCCGGACGTGGAGGTCCCGCAGCGCCCTCAGGACCACGCGGCGGGCCGCGACCCCCAGCTGGACGAGGCGGTCAGGCTGGCCCTGGCGGCGCTGGAGGAGACCCCGGCGAAGACACCGCCGTCGCTTCCGTAGCCGCCGCGGCGGTGACCGGAGCGCGCGGTGCGCCCCGCACCGGCCCGGATACGATGCCGTAGAAGATCACCGGCGTGAGGAGACCCCCCATGACAGGGGAACCACAGGACGACTGCCTGTTCTGCAAGATCGTCGCAGGTCAGATCCCCGCGACGATCGTCCGCGAGACGGACACGACCATCGCGTTCCGGGACATCAACCCCCAGGCGCCCACCCACGTCCTGGTGATCCCCAAGGCGCACTACCGGGACGCCGCCGCCCTCGCCGCCGGCGCCCCGGAACTGGCCGCGGACGTGTTGCGCGAGACCCAGGCGGTCGCCGACCAGGAGAAGCTGGACAGCTACCGCACCATCTTCAACACCGGCAGCGGCGCCGGCCAGACCGTCTGGCACACCCACGCCCACGTCCTCGGCGGCCGCGGCCTCGAATGGCCCCCCGGATAACCGACGATGTCCGTACGCGAACTGGTGGTCCTCGGCACCGCCAGCCAGGTCCCGACCCGGCACCGCAACCACAACGGCTACCTGCTGCGCTGGGACGGCGAGGGCATCCTGTTCGACCCCGGCGAGGGCACACAGCGCCAGATGCTGCGGGCCGGGGTCGCCGCCCACGACCTGAACCGGATCTGCGTCACCCACTTCCACGGCGACCACAGCCTGGGCCTGGCAGGCGTCATCCAGCGGATCAACCTCGATCAGGTGCCGCACGAGGTCACCGCCCACTACCCGCGCTCCGGGCAGCGCTTCTTCGACCGCCTGCGGTACGCCACCGCCTACCGCGAGACGGTCGCCCTCACCGAGGCACCGGTCGCCGCGGACGGAACCCTGGCGGTCACCCCCGCCTACACCCTCGACGCCCGCCGGCTCTCCCACCCCGTCGAGTCGTACGGCTACCGCCTCACCGAGCCCGACGGCCGCCGCATGCTGCCCGAGCGCCTGGCCGCGCACGGCATCAAGGGCCCCGACGTGGGCCGCATCCAGCGCGACGGCTCGCTGAACGGCGTCCCCCTCGACGAGGTCAGCGAGATCCGCCGCGGGCAGCGGTTCGCGTTCGTCATGGACACCCGGCTCTGCGAGGGCGTGCACGCGCTCGCCGAGGGCTGCGACCTGCTGGTCATCGAGTCCACCTTCCTCGACGAGGACGAGGCCCTCGCCACCGACCACGGGCACCTCACCGCCGGCCAGGCCGCGCGGGCCGCCCGGGACGCGGGCGTACGGCACCTGGTCCTCACCCACTTCAGCCAGCGCTACTCGGACCCGGAGGAGTTCGAACGGCAGGCGCGGGCGGCGGGCTACGAGGGTGAGCTGACCGTGGCCCACGACCTACTGAGAGTCCCGGTTCCGAAACGTCGGTAAAACGGCCGTACGATTCTCTGATGCCCCTGCCCAAAGCTGAACTGCACCTCCACATCGAAGGCACCCTGGAGCCCGAGCTGGCCTTCGAGCTGGCCGCCCGCAACGGCGTGTCCCTGCCGTACGCGGACACGGACGCGCTGCGCGAGGCGTACCGGTTCGCGGACCTCCAGTCCTTCCTGAACCTGTACTACGAGCTCATGGCCGTTCTGCGCACCGAGCGGGACTTCGAGGACCTCGCGAACGCCTACCTCGCCCGCGCCGCCGCGCAGGGCGTGCGGCACGCGGAGATCTTCTTCGACCCGCAGGCGCACCTCGCCCGGGGCGTGGAGATGGGCACGGTCGTGGAGGGGCTGTGGCGGGCGCTCGGCCGCAGCCAGGAGCAGCACGGCGTCTCCACGCGCCTGATCATGTGCTTCCTGCGCGACGAGTCCGCCGAGTCGGCGCTGGAGACCCTGGAAGCCGCCAAGCCCCACCTCGACCGGATCACCGGCGTCGGCCTGGACTCCGCCGAGGTCGGCCACCCGCCGGTCAAGTTCCGCGAGGTGTACGAGGCCGCCGCCGCCCTCGGTCTGCGCAGGGTCGCGCACGCGGGCGAGGAAGGGCCGCCGGAGTACGTCACCGAGGCCCTGGACGTCCTCGGCGTCGAGCGGATCGACCACGGCCTGCGCTCGGTGGAGGACCCGGCACTGGTCGAACGGCTGGTGCGTGAGCGCGTCCCGCTGACCCTGTGCCCGCTGTCCAACGTCCGGCTGCGCACGGTCGACACCCTCGCCGACCACCCGCTGCCCGCGATGCTCGACGCGGGCCTCATGTGCACGGTCAACTCCGACGACCCCGCCTACTTCGGCGGCTACGCGGGCGACAACTTCGACGCCGTGCGCGAGGCCCTCGGCCTCACCGGGGAGCGGCTGCGGGAGCTGGCCCGCAACTCCTTCCTCGCCTCCTTCCTGGAGGACGACGAGGAACTGCGGGCGCGGTACCTCGCCGAGGTGGAGGCGTACGAGTTCCCCTCCGCGTGACTGAGCCCTTCCCCGCGTGACTCAGCCCGTTCCGGACCCCGGTGTGGCCGCCGCCTGCCGGGGTCCCGCCGTGTCGTAGGCGCGCCGGACGGCGACGGCCGGCGTGTCCACGGCGATCTCCACGACCGGCTGCTCCGTGGCGCCGACCTCGGGCACGGCACCGCTGGGCGTGCCGGTGGCGGCGGCGACCAGGGCGGCCGGGGTGCCACCGCGGCGCCGGATCGCGCCGGGCAGCAGCGGACGCCCGCCGGTGTGCAGGGCGACGGCGGTCATCGGCGCGGCGACCAGCAGCAGACCGGCGCCGAGGACCAGGCCCATGACCGGATAGCCGGCCTGCGCCGACAGCGCGGTCCCGGTCAGCGGCCCGGCCGCCGTGCCCAGCGAGGACGCCGACCCGACGAGCACCGCCCAGCGGCCGCGCGGGTCGAGGGAGGCGGCGAGGCCGATCAGGTACGACAGGACCACCGGGTACAGCGTGTTCCAGGCGATCTCCCCGGCCGCGAAGGTCGTGGGGGTGGTCGCGGACGCGGTCAGGGCGATGCAGCCGGCGATGACCACGGTCCCGGCCCCGATGGGCATCGCACGCCCCAGCCGCGGCCCGAGCGCACCCGCCACCAGCACGCCCACCAGTCCCGCGCCCAGCGCGGCGGCGAGGACGGCTCCGAGGGCGGCGTCGCCCAGGTGGGCCTGCGTCAGTCCGATCCGCCCGCTGACGCCCCACAGGGAGTTCTGCGCGAGGGACCAGCACAGCACGGCGACGGCGAGGACCAGCCCGGAGCGGCGACGGGGGAGCGTGACGGTGGTGCCGGTGCCGTGCCCGGCCGCCGGCGTGGCCCTCCCGCCCGGAGCCCTCCCGCCCGGCAGCCGGCCGGTCAGCGGCCACACCGCGAGAGCGGTCAGGGCGATGGCGGCCAGCGGCAGCCCGTGCGCCCGTCCGAGGTGCGGCACCGTCAGGTACACCGCGCCGGCCAGCGCGGACACGCTCAGCAGGCCCAGCGTGGAGGCTCGGTGCGGATCGTTCCCCGGGGCTCGAGCACCCTCGCGCGGGGGGACCCCCAAGGCGGCGATCAGGGTGGCGGCGACCGTGGTGGCCGTACCGGAGCCGAAGCCGCCCACGACCGCGCCGGCGACGACGGCCGGCACGGCGGTGGTGAGCGAGGCGGCGCCGTAGCCGAGGACGGCCAGGGCGAGGCCGAACCGGGCCAGCGCGCGGGCGCCGAACCGCTGCACCCGGGAGGCGAGCAGGAAGCCCGCGGTCGCCGAACTCAGCAGCAGCGCACTGCCGACGGCACCCGCCTGAGTGGTGGTCAGCGCGAGGCCGGTGTCGAGTCTGCCCACGGTGGTGGGCAGCAGATACGGAGGAAGGTAACCGGCCGTGAAAAGGGCGACGAGGGGCCAGGGGGCGGTACGGGGGGCGAACACGGGCGTTCCCAGGGCATGCGAAAGGAGGGTGGGGAGAAGAGGGGGCGACGACCGTCGACGGACAGGCACGCGCGGGCAATTTGTATCAAGCGCGGGGAACAGCGAAACAGGCGAGGGGGTGTGATCTGGATCACATAGGCGTTTGGGGGCTTCGGGTCCGGGTAGCCGAGTGCGCTACCTCCAGTGAACCGACCCGCCTCCGGCCGGAATCGTGGCCTCCATCTTGGCCCTGATATCCCGCATCACCGCGACGATCCGCGCCTCGTGATCGGGCGTCAGCCGGGCCACCGGCACCGAGCAGCTGATCGCGTCCAGGGCCGGGACCTCGTACCGCAGCGCGAAGCCGAAGCCGACGATTCCCGTCACGCCCTCCTCGCGGTCGACGGAGTAACCGCGCTCCCGGGTCCGGGCCAGGTCGGCGGCCAGGGCCTCCTTGCTGGTGTACGTGTTCGGGGTGAGCGCCTCGTACGGCCCCTCGGGCAGCTCCGCGTCCGGCCGCTGGGCCAGCAGCGCCTTGCCCAGCGCGCCCACGTGGGCGGGCAGCCGGCGCCCCACCCTGCTGATCGTGCGCAGGTACTCGTGCGACTCCCGCGTCGCCAGGTAGGCCACGTCGTGCCCGTCCAGCCGCCCCAGGTGGATCGTCTCGCCCAACGCCTGGGACGCCTCGTCGAGATACGGCCGCGCCACCCGCACGCGCGGGTCGGAGTCGAGGTAGCTGGTGCCGGTGAGCAGGGCGTGGATGCCGATGCCGTACAGCGAGCCGGTGACGTCGGTGCGGACCCAGCCGCGTGAGATCAGGGTCTGGAGCAGCGCGTACATGGAGCTGCGCGGCACCTCCAGCTCGTCCGCAAGCTCCTGGAGCCGCGCCGGACGGTCCCCGCGGGCGGCCAGTACCTCCAGCAGTTCCACCGTGCGCGCCGCGGACTTGACCTCACGGACGCCGGCCGCCGCGCCCCCTGTCTCCGACATGTGCCGATCGTAGACGGATGCCGCCGACCCATTGACGCCACCCGGTCACCTATCTAATCTCCATCTCCATACGTGGATGTCATCTATATACGGAGACAGAGGGAGTCAGAAGGATGACGATCGTGGAATCCGATACCGACGCCGCCCGGACGGCTGTGGTCCGGCGGCTGCGGGAGGGTATGGCGTCGGGCGTGCTGTCCTTCCCGCTGACCAGCTTCCGTGACGACGGGTCCCTGGACCCCGACGGCTACCGGGCCTACGTCGCCGAACGGCTCGCCGCCGGCCCCGGCGCCCTCTTCCCCGCGTGCGGCACCGGCGAGTTCTTCTCCCTGGACGAGGACGAGTACCGCAGGGTCGTCACCATCGCCGTCGAGGAGACCGCCGGGCGCGTGCCCGTCGTCGCCGGCACCGGGTACGGCTGGGCGCAGGCGGTACGGTTCGCGCGCATCGCCGAGGACGCCGGCGCCGACGCCCTCCTCGTCATGCCGCACTACCTCACCACCGCCCCGCAGGAGGGCCTGGTCGCCCAGCTGGAGCGGATCGCCGCCGGCACCCGCCTCCCGCTGATCGCCTACCAGCGCGGCCAGGTCACCTACACCGCCGAGTCCCTGAGGCACATCGCCGGCATCCCCGGCGTGATCGGCCTCAAGGACGGCCACAGCGACCTGGACCGCCTCCAGCGCATGGTCCTCGCCGCCCCCGAGGACTTCCTGTTCTTCAACGGCGCCGCGACCGCCGAGGTCCAGGCCCGCGCCTACGCCGCCGTCGGCGTCCCCGCCTACTCCTCCGCCGTGCACGCCTTCGCGCCCGAGATCGCGGGCGCCTTCCTCGCCGCACTGCGGGACGGCGACACCGGCACCGTCGACAGGCTGCTGCGCGACTTCTACGTCCCCTTCGTCGAACTGCGCGACCGCGTCCCCGGATACGCCGTGTCCCTCGTGAAGGCGGCGGCGGGGCTGCGCGGCTGCCCGGTCGGCCCCGTCCGCGCCCCGCTCACCGCTCCCTCCGCCACCGACCTGGCCGAACTCGAAACCCTGCTCACCGCCGGACTCGACCTCGTAGGAGCCGCCCTGTGACCCGCGACCTCACCATCACGGCCGTCCGCCTGACGCCGATCCTGGTCGCCGACCCGCCCCTGCTCAACACGCAGGGCGTCCACCAGCCGTACACCCCCCGCCTGATCGTCGAGGTCGAGACCGCCGACGGCGTCACCGGCGTCGGCGAGACCTACGGCGACGCCAAGTACCTGGAGCTGGCCCGCCCCTTCGCCGAGAAGCTGGTCGGCCGCCGGGTATGCGACCTCAACGGCCTGTTCCCGGCCGCCGACGAGGTGGCCGTCGACGCCGCCCGGGTCTCGGGCCAGGTGGACGTCGGCGGACTGCGCGGCGTCCAGACCGCCGACAAGCTGCGCCTGTCCGTCGTGTCCGGCTTCGAGGTCGCCTGCCTCGACGCCCTGGGCAAGGCGCTCGGCCTGCCCGTGCACGCCCTGCTGGGCGGCAAGGTGCGCGACGCCGTGGAGTACAGCGCGTACCTCTTCTACAAGTGGGCCGGCCACCCGGCGGGCGTGGCCGCGGAGAAGGACGACTGGGGCGCCGCCGTCGACCCGGCCGGGGTCGTCGCACAGGCCCGTACCTTCACCGAGCGCTACGGCTTCACCTCCTTCAAGCTCAAGGGCGGCGTCTTCCCGCCCGACGAGGAGATCGCCGCGATCAGGGCCCTCGCCGAGGCCTTCCCCGGCCACCCCCTGCGCCTGGACCCCAACGGGGCCTGGTCCGTGGAGACCTCGCTGAAGGTCGCCGACGAGCTCGGGGACGTCCTGGAGTACCTGGAGGACCCCGCGCTCGGCACCCCGGCCATGGCCGAGGTCGCCGCGAGGACCGGGGTGCCGCTCGCGACCAACATGTGCGTGACGACGTTCGCCGAGATCCAGGAGGCGTTCACCAAGGGCGCCGTGCAGGTCGTGCTCTCCGACCACCACTACTGGGGCGGACTGCGCAACACCCAGCGACTCGCCGCCGTCTGCCGGACCTTCGGCGTCGGCATCTCCATGCACTCCAACACCCACCTGGGCATCAGCCTGGCCGCCATGACCCACGTGGCGGCCACCGTCCCCGACCTCCACCACGCCTGCGACTCCCACTACCCCTGGCAGTCCGAGGACGTGCTCACCGAACGGCTCACCTTCCACGGCGGCAAGGTGGCCGTCTCCGACGCGCCCGGCCTCGGCGTCGAACTCGACCGCGACCGCCTCGAGTTCCTCCACCGCCGCTGGCTCGACGACGACGGCACGCTCCGCGACCGCGACGACGCGGCCGCCATGCGGGTCGCCGACCCCGAGTGGGTCACCCCGTCCGTCCCCCGTTGGTGAACCGCCCGCTTCCCCCCACCCCTGCCACGACCGGAGCCGCTCGTGTCCGCAGTGCCCCCAGTCCCCGAAGCGCAGCGCCCACCCGCCGTCCAGTCCGCCATCCGGAAGATCTTCCGCCGCGTGGTCCCCCTGTTCTTCGTCATGTTCGTGGCGAACTACATGGACCGCGTCAACCTGGGCTTCGCCCAGGACGAACTCCGCGCCGACGTGGGGCTGTCGGCCGCCGCGTTCGGACTCGGCGCGGGCATCTTCTTCATCGCGTACGCCATCTTCGAAGTCCCCTCCAACATCCTGATGGAGCGGTTCGGGCCCAAGGTGTGGCTCACCCGCATCATGATCAGCTGGGGCGTCGTCGCCACCGCGATGGCCTTCGTCAACAGCGTGGAGATGTTCTACGCCCTGCGCTTCCTGCTCGGCGTCGCCGAGGCCGGCTTCTTCCCGGCCGTCATCTACTACTTCAGCCGCTGGCTGCCCGACTCCCACCGGGGCCGCGCCACGTCGATCTTCCTGATGGGCTCCGGCACCGCGACCGTCATCGTCGGCCCGGTCTCCGGGGCGCTGATGGAGATGCACGGCATCTGGGGCCACTCGGGCTGGCAGTGGATGTTCTTCATCGAAGGCGTCTTCTCCGTCGTCCTCGGCTTCGTCGTCTACCGCTTCCTCGACTCCGGCATCGAGCAGGCGACCTGGCTCACCGACGAGGAGAAGACCGGCCTCGTCGCGGTGATCGACGCCGAGCAGGACGCGCGGGACGCGCGGCGCGGCACCGGGGCGGCCGAGGTCTCCCGGTGGAAACTCCTCGCCGACCCGCAGATGCTGCTCTTCCTGTGGATCTACTTCGCCATCAACGTGGCCCTGTACGCGGTGACGTTCTGGCTGCCGTCCATCGTGGACGACATCGGCGGAGTGAGTGACTTCCAGGTGGGGTTGCTGACCGCCGTGCCGTGGCTGTGCGCGCTGGTCGCCCTGTTCGTCAGCGGGCGGATCTCCGACCGGATCGGCAAGCGCCGGCCCGTGCTGGTGATCCTGCTCCTCCTCGGCGGCTGCGGCACCCTGCTGGCCGTGTTCGTCTCGCCCTGGGCCGGTCTGGGAGCGCTGTGCCTGGCCGCGATGGGCTTCAAGCCGGCATCCCCCATTTTCTGGACCATCCCGCAGAGCTATCTCGACGCCCGGGCCGCCGCACCCGGCATCGCGCTGATCAACTCCATCGGCAACCTCGGCGGGTTCGTCGCCCCGACTGCCTTCGGGATCATCGAGGACACCACCGGATCGACCAAGGGCGGCCTGGTCGGCCTCACCGTCGTCGGCTTCCTGGCCGCGCTGAGCGTGCTGCTGGTGCGCGGCGGCGGACGCAACGACCGGGTCCGTACACGCCCGGCGAAGGCACCCGTGCCCACCGCCCCGGAGACCACCCCGGGCGCCGCCCGGACCGCGCGGCCGGGACCGGCCACCGCCTGACACCTCCGGCGCCTGACACCCCCGGCGCGAACGCCGCCGCACTGTCGGCGGCGTGGTGCACACTGGCGGGGTCCGCACCATGCCAGGGAGCGCACCGTGTCAGCCTCCACCACGTCCACCGTCTCCACCGCGTCCGACGTACCGGCCACGCCCGTCATGCCGGCCGACGAGAGAACACACCGCCACGTCCCGGACGAGGCATCGCACCACCAACCCCGGGTCGACCCCCTCGCCGCCCTGCGCACACCGCAGGACCCGCCCTGGGACGTGTACCTGACCGGCACCGTCTTCCTCGACGTCGTCTTCACCGGGCTCGACTCCGCCCCGGTGCGCGGGACCGAGTCCTGGGCACGCGGGATGGGGTCGAGCCCGGGCGGCGTGGCGAACATGGCGACCGCGCTGGCCCGCCTGGGTCTGCGCACCTCGCTGGCGGCGGCCTTCGGCGACGACCACTACGGCGACTACTGCTGGGACGTCCTCGCCCAGGGCGAGGGCATCGACCTGACCCCCTCGCGCACCGTGCCCGGCTGGCACTCGCCGGTGACGGTCTCGATGGCGTACGAGGGGGAGCGCACGATGGTCTCCCACGGGCACGAGCCGCCGCCGGAGGAACCCACCCCCGACTGCCCGCCCCGCGCCCGCGCCGCCGTCGCCTCGCTCACACCCGGTGTCCGCGCCCCCTGGATCGCCCAGGCAGCGGCGCGCGGCACCCGTGTCTTCGCCGACGTCGGCTGGGACGAGACCGGCGCCTGGGACCTGGCCGGGCTGCCCGACCTCGCGCACTGCGAGGCCTTCCTGCCGAACGCGGCGGAGGCGATGCGCTACACGGGAGCCACCTGCCCCCGCGCCGCGGCGCACGCCCTGACCGAGCACGTGCCGCTCGCCGTGGTCACGCTCGGCGCGGACGGCGCGTACGCGGTGGACCGGCGTACGGGGGAGAGCGCCGAGGTCCCGGCCATCGAGGTCGAGGCCCTGGACCCGACCGGCGCCGGGGACGTCTTCGTCGCCGGGTTCGTCACCGGAACCCTGGCCGGCTGGCCGCTGGCCGACCGCCTCGCCTTCGCGGGCCTCACCGCCGCCCTCTCCGTCCAGGAGTTCGGCGGCTCGCTGTCGGCGCCCGGCTGGTGCGAGATCGCGACCTGGTGGCGCAAGGTCCAGTCGGTCGAGAGCCAGGACCCGACGGCCCTCAGCCGCTACGCGTTCCTGGCGGACCTGGTCCCGGACGACCTGCCCGGCTCGTGGCCCCTGCGCCGCGCGGTCCCGACCATCGGCTTCCGCCCCCCGACCTGACCGCCCACGCCGCCGCGAAGGCGCCCGGGGCGGGTCAGAAGCCGAGCCGTCGGAGCTGCTTCGGGTCGCGCTGCCAGTCCTTGGCGACCTTGACGTGCAGGTCCAGGAAGACCGGGGTCCCGAGCAGCGCCTCGATCTGCTTGCGGGACTTGATGCCGACGTCCTTCAGGCGCTTGCCCTTGGGGCCGATGATGATGCCCTTCTGGCTGGGACGCTCGATGTAGACGTTGGCGTGGATGTCCAGGAGCGGCTTGTCGGCGGGGCGGTCCTCGCGCGGGAGCATCTCCTCCACGACCACCGCGATGGAGTGCGGCAGCTCGTCCCGTACGCCCTCCAGCGCGGCCTCCCGGATCAGCTCGGCGACCATGACCTGCTCGGGCTCGTCGGTCAGGTCGCCCTCGGGGTAGAGCGCGGGACCCTCGGGCAGCAGCGGGGTCAGCAGGTCCGCGAGCAGGTCCACCTGCTGGTTCCCGGTGGCCGACACCGGGACGATCTCCGCCCAGGTGATCCCCAGTTCCTGGCCGAGCTGATCGATCGCGATCAGCTGCTCAGCCAGTGTCTTGGAGTCCACCAGGTCGGTCTTGGTGACGATCGCGACCTTCGGGGTCTTCTTGATCCCGGCCAGTTCCTTGGCGATGAAGCGGTCGCCGGGGCCCAGCTTCTCGTTCGCCGGCAGGCAGAACCCGATGACGTCCACCTCGGCCCACGTCGTCCGCACGACGTCGTTGAGCCGCTCGCCCAGCAGTGTGCGCGGCTTGTGCAGCCCCGGGGTGTCCACCAGGATCAGCTGCGCCTCCGGGCGGTGCACGATGCCCCGCACGGTGTGCCGGGTGGTCTGCGGACGGTTCGAGGTGATCGCCACCTTCTGCCCGACCAGAGCGTTCGTGAGGGTGGACTTGCCCGCGTTGGGGCGGCCCACGAAGCAGGCGAAGCCGGCCCTGTGGACAGCCTCGGCCGGCTCTTCGGATGACTGGGTACGAACGCTCATGGCGCCCATTGTCCCTGATCCCCGGAGCGTCGCCGTACCACGGTCGCCGATGCCCGCGCGGCCCGCGCCCGGGGGGAGGGAGACGACCGGGCCCCGGCCCCCTCCCGAGGGGGAGGCGGCCGGGGCCCGGCGGTACGGCGTCGCGGTGGCGTCAGCCGAAGGCCTTGACCGCGTTCCAGTCCACGGTCAGGACGACCTTCACGGGGGAATTCGTGTTGGTCCTGGAGGGGTGGTAGATCCGCGTCTGGCCGTCGGAGCGCAGGCGTGCCCAGATGTCGGGAACGCCGTCGCCGCTGACGTCGGGGATGCCGATGGCCGTCGGCACGTTGGCCTCCGTCCAGGACGTGCCGTAGGCCACGTCGCCGTTGAGGGAGCCGGTGGCCAGCTTCAGCGAGACGAGGTCGACGCTGCCGCTGACGGGCCCGGGCTTGCCGTGCCGGACGTACATGTTGCCGTTGTCCAGGTTGCGCCACAGCAGGTCGGGCGTCTTGTCGCCGTTGATGTCGGCGACGTTGACGATCTCGCGGCGCGCCCAGGCGTCGTCGTTCATCAGCGTGGCCGACTGGAAGGCGGCACCGGTGTAGCCGGACAGCGTCCAGAACTCGGCGCCGGCCCGCAGCACCAGGTCGGGATGCCGGTCGCCGGTGATGTCGCCGACCGCCTTGATCTGCGTCCAGGTCGAGGGTGCCGGGACGCCCGCGGGCAGGCGGACACCGAGCCGGTCGCCGACGTCGAAGCTGCCGTAGCCGTCACCGGGGTAGAGCCAGAACCTGCCGTCGGGGGTGACGGCGAACAGGTCGGTGGCGCCGTCGCCGGGGTAGGCGTCCGCGTAGTGGGTGATCAGCGCGGCCTTGCCGGTGGCCGGGTCGAACCAGTGGTTCGCCGGGTGCAGTTTCGTGTCCGAGGAGTTGTCGTCCTTGGTGTACGCGGCGCCCAGGCAGCCGTACAGCTCGCCGCCCTCGTTGCCCACGCAGTTGAACAGGTTGCCGCTCTCGTTCACGATCAGCAGGTCGGGGACCCCGTCGCCGCCGGTGTCACCGGGTGCGTCGGCCGTGTCCCGGGGCGGGACGTAGAAGGCGTGGTCCGAGCGGGCGCTCCTGTTGCCGTGCGCGTCGTAGGCGTACACGTTCAGCCAGTTGGGGCCGGCGTGCGGCGGCCTCAGGGCGGGGAGGGTGGCCTTGCCGGCCGCGTCGGCCGTCACGTAGACCCAGTCCAGGCCCTCGATCGCGTACTGGAACTTCGCCGCGCCCGCGGAGGTGAAGGTCACCGAGCCGGTCGTGCCGAACTTGACCCTCGACCAGGTCTGCCCGTCGGACGTGGCCGCCGGGAAGTCCACGCTCTCGATCTCGGGCTGGGGCGGAGCCGTGGCGTCGACCGTGAGCCGGCAGGGCTCGGTGCCCGTCGGGAAGTACGTGGAGGCCGCGCCCTCGGTGTCCACGGCGCGCACGTCCCACGAGTAGGTGGTCTTGTCCGCCAGCGGCAGGGTGGCCGGGATGACCGCCCTGGCGGTGCCGCCGGAGTCCGGGGTCTTCGTGTAGGTGACCGGAGTACCGCCGGTCTTCCAGAAGCGGAACTGCAGCGACTTGAGGTTGCCGTCCGGGTCCTTGGCGTTCGCCGACAGTGTGATGTCGGTCTTGCCGATGGTCACTCCCGCGCCCGGGCCGGGCGAGCAGACACCGCCGGGCGACGACTTGCCGCCGGTGGGCTGGCTGGGCTTGCGGTTGTAGTCGACCGTCAGGGTCGCCGAGGTCGCCCGGAACTTCCGCCAGGTCTGGGTGTCCGACTCGCTGGTGGCGCGCATGCCGAAGGTGATGTTCGACCAGCCGCTGTCCGCGCCCTTCTGGGCGGCCTGGTCCACGTCGAACGACTCGTACTCGTCGGGGCAGCCGCCGGAGGACCAGCCGTGCGCGAAGGACTGCTTGGCGAGTTCCGTGGACCAGCTCGGCTGCTTGTTCCACGTCGTGCCGGACGAGATCGACCCGGTCAGATAGAACTTGAACTCACGTTCGGTGCACGACCAGGAGTGGTTGTTCAGCACCTTGAACTTCGCGTCGGTGACCGTCGCTCCCTTCAGGCCGCTGCTGAACTTCATCCGCCAGAAGGAGCGGGCGGTGCCGTTCGAGTCGTCCTCGTGGCCGACGCGGGCGTCCGAGGTGCCGGAGCTGAAGTTGGTGCCGTTCCAGAAGCTGCTGTTCGGGTACGGCTTGTACGCCACCGTCCAGGCCTGCCACGGCCCGTTGAGGGTCGGGTCGACGAAGACGGGGAAGCGGGTCGCCGGGTCGGTCAGCAGCCCGGCCTCGCCCAGCCCGAGGTCGACCCGGGCCGTCTTCGTCCGGTCGCCCGCCAGCCGCATCGGCATCTGGGCCTGCCGCGCGCCGGGCTCGATGCCGCTGAGCCCGGACAGCTTCAGCACGTCGGCCGGCGTGGCCACGGAGGTGCGGAGCTCGCCCTCGGGCTGCTCGGGGTCACGGCCGCTGGAGTCCCAGGCGAACGGCGTCGGGAGGGAGCCGAGCTCCTTGCCGGCCCCGTCCAGCACGCTGACGCGGCTGCCCGCCTCGTCGTACTGGAACACGGCCGTTTGCGAGCGCAGCCCGTAGGAGACCTTCGCCAGTGCCTCGCTCCGCGCGGCCTCGCGGTCCTTGACGATGAGCAGCTGGGCGAAGCCGCCCTCCTCGCGTGCGACCAGGAGCAGATCGACGCCCGGCAGTACCTCCGGGTAGAGGGCCCGGGGGCCGTCGAGCACCGGCTCGGGCAGCTCGCCCGGCCAGGTGTAGGCGACGGTGTGGCCGTCGATGTCCATCTCGGCCAGCACGGTGTCCCGCGCGGCGACACCGTCGGCCAGCGGCAGCCGGGCGTAGGAGCGGTCGGCGCGGTCCTTCCCGCCGGCGGTGCCGCTGGAGAACCGCACCGGCATCACGGGGTTGACCGGGCGGACGCCGAGGGTGTCGCCGGCCTTCCCGGTCTTCCGGAGCCGGTTGTCGATCGGCGCCCACGCCCCCTCGGCGTTCTTCGCCCGCCGGGGCAGCGCGGTGATCTCGGTGCGCATCTTCCCGTCGGGGCGTGCCCAGGTCTGCGAGGTCGCGGTGGTCGCGGTGTCGACGAGGACCTGCTTGCGGGTGCGGCGGGCCTCAGCCGCGGCGGCCGCCTCGTCGCGGGGGCCGGTCGCGGCCGGCTTGGCGTCCGTCGCCCGGTCCGCCTGCGGCGTCGACGAGTCGTCGGGCGTCCACCAGGGCAGCAGGGCGGCGGTGAGGGCGGCCAGGACGAGGCCGAGGGTGAGGGCCAGCCTGGTGCGCGTGCGCACGAGGGGGCTGAGAAGACGGGGCGGCGCGGACACGGCGGTGGTCACTCCCGTGTGGACCAGGCGGATGGGGGCAGCACGGACAGCCCCGGGCGGCGGGCCGCGGGGCATGGGCGCGCACACGATCACACGATCCGCACGGGCCGTCCACGTATGAAGAATTTATGAATTTGTGATGACCGCCCCGTGACCGCGCCCGGCCGGAATCCAGGTGTCGCATGTACGGCTTTTGATCACCTGTTGTGCGGCGATGACGTCGCTTTTTCGCCATACATCTCGCCAGTGGCGAGAAGTGACGTTCTGATGTGACATCAGGCGTGGCGCGGATCACGTGAATTGAGCCACGAGTCGATTTGTCGATCTTGAAGCCTGTGGCGCGCATGTCAGATGGTGCGGGCACATTCGTTTGCCTGGGTGGGAGTCGACGCGCATGCGTGCTCAGAGTCCGCTGTCCTGGCTGGGGCGTAGACGCCCGGCCCTGACGGAGTCACAACGACGGCGTCGGCGGCACGGCCGCGTGGCGACCGTCCTCCTGTTGTCCTCGACGATGATGGTCACGACCCTCAGCGCTCAGGCATGGGCGGTACCGGGTCCCGGCATGAGCCGCGAAGGGGCGATCGACCTCCCCGACCTGCCCGAGAGCACCTCCCTCGACGGGGACGAGGAGGCGGAGAAGAACCTCACCACCGCGGACGTGGTCCCCGTCGACCCGTACGCGCCGGCCGCCGTCACGCCATGGACGGAGGGCAGCGGCACCGCGACCCTGGCCGCGGACGCCGCCGCCGGCACCACGGTCCCGGTCTCGGGCGGCCTGCCCGTCGCGGTCGGTGTGCCGGAAGGAACCGCCGCCGCCGCCGTCGCGGGTGAGTGGAAGGTCGACCTGGCCGCGCCCGCCGCGTCCCAGGAGGCCGGTGTCTCGGGCCTGATCATGCAGGTCACCCCGCCGGCCACCGCCGACCCGGCCGCACAGGTCGCGCTCACCGTCGACACCACCTCCTTCGCCGACCTCTACGGCCCGCAGGCCGCCGACCGCTTCGGCCTGGTGCTGCTGCCCGAGTGCGTGCTGACCTCCCCCGACACCGGTGACTGCGCCGCCGAGGGCGGTGCGCAGACCATGTCGGGGAAGGCCGGCGACAAGGCCGAGCGGCTGCCCAGCACGGTCGAGGTGGTGCCGGCGAAGGAGGCACCCACCAAGGCGAAGGCCCCCCGGAACGCCACCACCCACAAGGTCCTGACCGGCTCCGTACCGGTCGCCGACCTGCTCGGCGGCGAAGCGGCCGCCCGGCAGGTCCCGGAGACCGGCACGGATCAGACCCCCGAGTCCGCCCCGAAGCCGTCCGGTGCCTCCGCCCGCACCGCCTCCGCCCGCACCGGCGCCCTCCAGGCGGTCGACGCCTCCGGCCCGCAGGTGATCGGCGCCATGGACACCGGCGCCTCGGCCGCCGGCGACTTCACCGCGACGCCGCTGCTGACCTCGGGATCCTGGTCCGCCGGAGCCTCCTCCGGCGCCTTCACCTACGGCTACCAGGTCCAGGTCCCCGAGACCGCGGGCGGCCTGATGCCGAAGATCGCGCTGAGCTACTCCTCGCAGACCGTGGACGGACGCACCTCCGCCACCAACAACCAGGCCTCCTGGATCGGCGACGGCTGGGACTACAACCCGGGCTCCATCACCCGCACCTACGCCAACTGCCGTCAGGACTCCAAGAAGGCCGGGTCGAACAACGCCACCCACCGCACCGCGGACCTGTGCTGGGGTTCCGACAACGCCACCCTGTCACTCGGCGGCATGACCACCGAGCTGGTGTGGGACGACGACCAGGGCAAGTGGATCACGGCCAACGGCGACGGCGCCAAGGTCGAGCGCATCGAGGACCCCGAGACCAAGAACGGCGCCCGCAACGGCGAGTACTGGGTCGTCACCACCCGCGACGGCACCCGCTACCACTTCGGCCTGCACGAACTCCCCGGCCACACCGACGGCAGCCCGGTCACCGACTCGGTGCTGACCGTCCCGGTGTACGGCAACCACCCGGGTGAGGACTGCTACAAGGCCGGCGACTGGGCCGGCTCCTGGTGCACGCAGGGCTGGCGCTGGAACCTCGACTACGTCGAGGACGTCCACGGCAACGCCATGTCCCTGTGGTGGAAGACCGAGCAGAACCACTACGCGCGCAACTTCAACTTCAAGGCCCCCGTCGTCTACGACCGCGGCGGCTACCTGACCCGCATCGACTACGGCCAGCGCAAGGACAGCATCTTCTCCGCGCCCGCCCCGGCCCGCGTCAACTTCACCGTCGACGAACGCTGCTTCACCGAGGGCTCGCTGACCTGCTCCGAGGGGAACTTCACCGACAAGGACCCGGGCAAGTACCGCATCTGGTACGACACCCCGGCCGACCTGCGGTGCGCCTCCGGCAAGACCTGCTGGAACGCCGGCCCCTCCTTCTGGAGCCGCATGCGCCTGAAGGAGATCCAGACCTCCGCCCAGCGGCGCACCGACACCGAGGCCCGCCAGGTCGTCGACCGGTACGCGCTCCAGCAGAGCTTCCCGGTCCTGAAGACCGGCCCGAACACCGCCCTGTGGCTGGAGTCGATCCAGCGCACCGGCTACGCCCGCAACGGCTCCACCGACGACAGCGTCGAACTCAACGCGGTGCGCTTCGAGTCCAACGCGGACGACATGCCCAACCGGGTCATGCGGCCGAACGACCCGCGCCCCGGCTTCTCCCGGCTGCGTGTCGCGCGCGTCATCAACGAGTACGGCGGCGAGACCGTCGTCACCTACAAGCCGGCCGCGGGCGACTGCGCCACCGGCACCGGACTGCCCGGCAAGTCGGACACCGCCGCGCTGAAGTCCAACAACCGCCTGTGCTACCCCCAGTTCTGGAGCCCCGACCCCGAGGACGAGGAGATCGACTGGTTCCACAAGTACGTCGTCGACTCCATCGAGGAACTCCCCAACGTCGACGGATCCTTCAGCACACGCACCGGCTACGAGTACAAGAACGCCGGCTGGAGGCTCGCCGAGTCGGAGTTCACCAAGAAGTCCACCCGCACCTACTCCCACTTCGCCGGGTTCGAGCAGACCACGGTGATCACGGGCACGGACGAGCCGAGCATCGGCAGCAAGAAGTCCAAGGCCGTCACCCGCTACTTCCGCGGCATGGGCGACACCGTCCCGGTGAAGGACATCACCGGCGCCGAGATAGCCAAGGACCGTGAGCCCTTCGCCGGCCGCATCGCCGAGGAACTGACCTACACCAACGCCTCCGACGCCGACACCGACTGGCTGTCCCGCAGCGTCACCGTCCCCGCCGCCACCGAACTGGGCAGGCGCGACCGCGACGACGGACTGAGCCCGCTGCGCGCCTGGCGCGTCACGGAGCCCAGGGAGATCGCGTACACCAAGTCCTCCGGCACCGGTGACGACGACCGCACCCAGCGGGTCGTCGAGTCGAAGACGGAGTACGAGTCGACGCACGGCCTGCCCACCCAGGTCGAGTCGCTCGGCGACACCGGCAAGCCCGGCGACGAGTCCTGCACCCGGATGGAGTACCTCCACCACCCCGGCAAGAACCTCGTCGGCCTGACCAAGCAGGTCATGGTCTCGCCCACCACCTGCGCGAACGCCGACTTCTCCGACCTGTCCACGCTCAGCGGCGCCACCCGCACCGCCTACGACGGCACGGGCTACGGCACCGCGCTCTCCGGCACCACCCGCGGCCTGGCCACCGAGACCTGGTCCCTCAACGGCGCCGGCACCGGTTTCCAGACCAACGGCACCAGCCAGTTCGACGCCGTCGGCCGGGTCGTCAAGCAGACCGACCCGGACGGCAAGTCCGGCACGATCACCTACACCCCGGCCACCGGGCAGGTCTTCGAGGTCACCGAGACCAACGCGGTCGGCCACACCCAGAAGCAGGTGCTGGAGCCGGGCCGCTCCACCACCCTGAAGACCACCGACGCCAACGGACACGTCAGCGAGGCCAAGTACGACCCGCTGGGCCGCCTCCTGGAGGCCTGGGGTCCGGGCCGCACCCCGTCGAGCTCGTCCGTCGCGGACTTCAGGGCCGTCTACACCGTCCCGAAGTACGACCCGGCCAACCCGGACCGCAAGCCCCCCTTCGTCACCTCCTACACCCGCGGCCACAACGACCGCGTGGAAGCCTCCGTCACCCTCTACGACGGCCTCGGCCGCGAGCGGCAGACGCAGGAGGAGGCGGACGGCGGCGGTCACCTGATCACCGACACGCTGTTCAACAGCTCGGGCGAGATCTGGCAGACCAGGAACGCCTACCTCACCCACGAGGCGAAGCCGGGCGAGCTGTTCACCCCGCTCGCGGACACGGCCGTCCCCAACATCACCCAGTACACCTACGACGGCCTGGGCCGCGTGGTGCAGGAGACGCCGGTCCTCAAGGTCATGGACCCGGAGACCAAGGAAGCGACCTCGCAGCCGGTCGAGGCGAAGGCGACCCGCTACGAGTACGGCCAGGACTGGTCCAAGGTCGTCAACCCGGCCGGAACCTCCTCCTACCGCGTCTTCACCGACGCCCTCGGCCGCACCTCCCGCGTCGACACCTTCAACTCGGCGCCCAGCGGATTCACTTCGATGCGGTACACGTACGACCACCGCGGTCAGCTGGTGAAGGCGGCCAACTCGGCCGACCCCACGCACCCGTACACGTGGACGTACGACCACCGCGGCCGGCAGACCAGCGCCACCGACCCGGACACGGGCACCACCCGCACCACCTACGACCACCGCGACCGGACGCTGACCACCACCAACGCCCGCGGGGTCACCGTCTGGAACGGCTACGACGTCCTGTCCCGCCCGACCCAGCAGCGCCTGGACAGCGCCACCGGCAAGCTGCTCGCCGACCTGGGCTACGACTCGGCCCCCGGCGGCAAGGGCATGCCGGCCACCGCCACCCGCTACACCGACGGCGAGGCCTACACCCAGCGCGTCAACGGCTACACCAAGGACTACGACCCGACCGCGACCACGCTGACCCTGCCGCAGTCGCTGGCCGACACCTGGGGCCTGAAGACCTCCTACACCTACGGCTACACCTACAACGACACCGGCGCCCTCGAGGAAGCCACGCTGCCGGCCGTCGGCCGCCTCGACGCCGAGAAGCTCGTCGTCCGCTACAACAAGTACGGCAAGCCCCTCTCGATCTCCGGCAAGGACTGGTACGGCGCCGAGACGGTCTACGACTCCTACGGCCAGGTGCTGCGCTCGACGCTGGGCGCGCAGCCGTACCGGGTGTGGACGCAGAGCTCCTTCGACGAGTCCACCGGTGAGCTGAAGGACCAGTCGGTCTACCGCGAGGGGACCGGCGACCAGAGCGTGGTCTCCGGCCACCTCGTCTCCAACCGCTCCTACACCTACGACCCCTCCGGCAACGTCACCTCGATCCGCGAGCACTCGGACGGCATCGCCGAGCGCCAGTGCTTCGCCTACGACCCGCTCGGCCAGCTCAAGACGGCCTGGACCGCCAAGGACCAGACCGCCTGCGCCGCCCCGAAGAACACCGACGGCACGCTCGGCGTGGCCGCCGGCAAGGACGGCACCGGCTACTGGCAGGAGTACGAGTACGACCTCGTCGGCAACCGCACCAAGCTGACCGAGAAGGACCTCACCGGCGCCACCGCCAAGGACGCCACGACCACCTACTCCTACGGCAAGGCCGACGGCACCCAGCCGCACACGCTGACCAAGGTGTCCAAGACCTACACCACGCCGCAGGGCGCGCAGGTCAAGGCCGAGGCGGAGCGCTTGTACGAGCTGACCGGCGAGACCAAGTCGGTCACCTCCGTCGAGAACGGCGACAAGCAGGAACTGACCTGGACCTACGACGGCAAGATCGACCGGATCAAGGGCCAGGGAAGCGGTGGCAGGACCCCGTACGTGGGTCTGGCCGACAAGTGCCTGGACCTGAAGAGCGGCACGGCGGCGGCCGGGCAGCCCGTCCAGCTGTACTCCTGCAACGCCTCGGTGGCGCAGAGCTGGCGCTTCGCCCCCACCCCCGGGACGGCACAGACCGACCCCGACCGGGGCACCATGGTCATCCACGACGACTGGTGCGTGCAGCCCGCGGGCAACACGGCCGGTGCGGCCGTCCAGCTCCAGAAGTGCGACGGCTCGGCCGCCCAGGAACTGAAGCGCAACGCCTCCGGCCAGCTGACCCACATCGCCTCGGGCCTGTGCCTGACGGTGAAGGACGGCGTCTCCACGGACTCGACGCCGATCGTGCTCGCCGCCTGCGGCGCAGGCAAGACCGAGCAGCAGTGGTCCCCGCAGAACGACACCCGCTACATCTACGGCCCCGACGGCTCGCAGCTGCTGCGGATCAAGGACAAGCAGGCCACCCTGTACCTGGGCGAGGCCGAGGTCACCGTCCGTCCGGGCGGCGCCCTGGTCCACACCCAGCGCACCTACTCGGCGCCCGGCGGCGCGGTCATGCGCTACGCCAACGGCAACGGCAGCGAGGCCCTGGTCGCGCTCGCCGGTGACCACCAGGGCAGCACCTACGCGGAGGTCGCCCTCTCCGGCGACATGGCGGTACGCGTCCGCAAGCAGGACCCGTTCGGCAACCAGCGGGGCGCGGACACGGTCGGATCCGACCTGCAGACGCACTCCGGGTTCCTGGGCGCCACCCGCGACGACAGCTCCGGTTTCCAGCCACTGGGCGCCCGGCTGTACGACCCGGTGGTCGGACGATTCCTGTCCGCCGACCCGGTGCTGGACCTGAACGACCTGCTCCAGTCCAACGGCTATTCCTACGCGCACAACAACCCGGTGACGATGTCCGACCCGACGGGTCTGGCCATCTCCCTGACCGCCTCCGAGAAGGCCGCGGCCCTCGCGGGAGCGGGGCTGTCGGCGGCGGAGGTCTCGCAGGCCCAGGCCACCATGGGCAAGTCCCTGACCTCGGTGATCCTCGGCGCAGCATGGAGCACGCTGAAGGACTTCATCGGCATCAGCGACGCCATGGCCTGCTTCGGCGGTGACATGTGGTCCTGCGCGGGCATGGTCATCGGAGCCATCCCGTGGTTCAAGGCCGGCAAGATCCCGGGCGTCATCAAGGCCATCGACCGCACCATCGACGCCATCCAGGCCTTCCGCAAGGCCAAGAAGGCGGCCGAGGCCGTGCTCAAGGCCGCGAAGGCGGCCGAGGCGGCGGCGCTGAAGGCCAAGAAGGCGGCGATCGCGAAGGCGAAGAAGGAAGCCGCGCAACGCGCCAAGAAGAAGGCGGCGGAACAGGCGAAGAGAACCGCCGACAAGGCGGCGGCCCAGGCCAAGAAGACCGGCAACGCCGTCCAGAAACAGGCCCAGGCCAAGGCGGCACCGAAGGTGTCGTCGGTCAGCAAGGCATCGGGAGGCGGAAAGAAGGCGGCGTCCAAGCCCGGCGGCAACTCCGGCGGCTCCTCCCGCAGCAAGGGCGGCAGCAGCGGAAGCGGCGGCACCGGCAAGGCCGACGGCGGCTCGTGCCCGATCAACAACAGCTTCGTGCCGGGCACCCACGTCCTGATGGCCGACGGCACCACCAAGCCGATCGAGCAGGTCAAGGCCGGCGACAAGGTCGTCGCCACCGACCCGAGGACCGGCGAACGCCGGATCGAGACGGTCACCGCCGAGATCAAGGGCGAGGGCCTGAAGCACCTGGTCAAGGTCACGATCGACACCGACGGCGCGGCGGGCACGAAGACGGCCGAGGTCACCGCGACCGACGGCCACCCCTTCTGGGTCCCCGAACTGGGCAAGTGGCTCGACGCCACCGACCTCCGCTCCGGCCAGTGGCTCCAGACCAGCGCCGGCGCCTACGTCCAGATCACCGCGGTCCAGCGCTGGACGAGCCCCGGCACGACGGTCCACAACCTGACGGTCGGCAACGCCCACACGTACTTCGTGGCGGCGGGGGCGGCGCCGGTCCTGGTCCACAACTGCGGCACCGGTGGGGCAGATCCCGACCACCTCCAGGACATGGTCGACGACATGACCGACCTGGCCGGGGGAGGCGCCGGCTGGCGCACCATGGGAGCGCTGCACGCGGACACCCCGACCGGGGGTCTGGACCTCGTCGCAGTGGGAGCGCGCGCGGACCTCACGCAGCGCCAGTGGACGTCTCTTCCCTCGCTCGGCAACGGCACCCTCGCCATCCGCGTTCCGCAGCCGGCGAAGACAGTCGCCAAGGACGACCTGTGGCACGCCGAAGTGAAACTGTGGACGGAAGCGGCGGGTATTCTCCAGATTCAGCCGCGTCTGCTCGTGGTCAGCAGACCCATCTGCCCCGCGTGTCAGAACTTCCTGACAGGACGAGGCGCGAGCATTACCTCAGCCACCACTGCTCAGTGGTAGGCGACTGATGAGGGCTGTGGGGGGAGCGAAGGCATTCGCTCCCCCCACAGCCATAGTGATCGTCCAAGATGGAGCAAACACATGCAGGATGTGGCCCGCGGCGCTGCCCTGGCCTTCAATGCCTCCGTGGTCCTGCGGATAGGTGGCGCGGTCTTCGTCGCCTGCCCGGACGACCGTCTCCAGTCCCTCTATTACCGCGTGGACGCAGGGCTGAGAGCAGTCTGGCGCCATCTGCGCGGTTCCGACATCCATCCCAGGGTCGTGCGGGAGGCCGAGGACGCGAACCGCGCGCTCGGCGAGCAGGCTCGGGCGCTCTGCCTCCCCGCGGAGTTCCTCAGGGGCTACCGCGACCTCGCCGCCGCTGCGCTCGCCCACTTCGCACGGCACGAAACCGTGTCCCAGGACGAGATGTCCGCACTGGCCCTGGAGACGGTCGGCTTCCTGGAGGCTGGAGTGGACAGCGCGCGGGATGCGGTGGCCTTTGAACGGTCGTGCCAGGCGGCCACCGAGGCGTTGCTCGCAGGCTGGGCCGATGACTCGCTGTCCACGATGAGGGAAGTGCGTCGCCAGACCGATGTGTGGGCCCTGTCCTACCAGCGGTTCGTCACCCCGGAACCCGGAAACGACCCCGACGTCGCGGACTGACCCGCTCCTGGGCGCGGGTCAGTCCGTCGGACCCGAGAAGCACGCGTACGGCCTTGGTCAGCCCGCGCTCACCGTGGCCCGCACGGTCCCGTCGGGCGAAGCCACCAGGACCGGCGTCCCGGGACCGCCCAGGTCCCGCACCGCCGCCCGGTCCTCCTCCGACGCCGAGTCGGACTCGGTCACCACCGCCGCCGCCTCCAGCGACTTCGCGCCGGACGCGACCGCCATCGCCACCGCCGTGCGCAGGGCGCTGAGCTGCAGGGAGTCCAGGGCGACGGTGCCGGCGACGTACGTGCGGCCGGTCTCGTCGCGTACGGCGGCGCCCTCGGGGACGCCGTTGCGGGCCCGGGCCGAGCGGGCCAGGGTGACGATCTTGCGGTCCTCGGGATCGAGGGCGGGAGTCTCGGTCATGAGGTGAGCATACGGAGCACTGCTGCGCGCCCGGCCCTCAGGGACGGTCGAGCCGGAGCCGCTCGGCGCGCGGCAGGCCGGCGACCACCAGGTCGTACGAGTCCTCCACGAGCTCCCGGACGAGACGGTCCGGGAGCGCTCCGGCCGGATCGCCGGCCACGGTCACCGTGTTCCAGTGCCGCTTGTTCATGTGCCAGCCGGGGACGATCAGCCCCGGGTGGCCGGCCCGGAGCCGGATCGCGTCGTCCGGGTCGCACTTCAGGTTGACCGTGAGCGGGTGCCCGTCCAGCGAGGACAGCGCGAACATCTTCCCCAGCACCTTGAAGACCGAGATCTCCGGGCCGAAGGGAAAGTCCTCCACCGCGGCGTTGAAGGACACACAGAAGCCGCGCAGCTCCCCGGGGGTCATTCCGGCACAGCCTCCTCGGCCGGTTTCACCGCGCCCACCGGTTCCACCAGCACCGTCACGATCTTGTTCCGGCGGCCCGCCGCGGCCTCCGCCGTCAGCCGCAGTTCGCGGCCGTCGGGCAGCTCCACGATCGACGAGGCAGCGGCGATCGGCACCCGGCCGAGCGCCTTCGCCAACAGACCGCCCACCGTCTCCACGTCCTCGTCGTCGAACTCCTCCAGGCCGTACAGATCGCCCAGGTCGCCGATGTCGAGGCGGGCGGTGACCCGGAAGCGGTCCTCGCCCAGCTCCTCGACGGGCGGGAGCTCCCGGTCGTACTCGTCGGTGATCTCGCCGACGATCTCCTCCAGGATGTCCTCGATGGTGACGATGCCCGCGGTGCCGCCGTACTCGTCGATGACGACGGCGACGTGGTTGCGCTCCTTCTGCATCTCGCGCAGCAGGTCACCGGCGTTCTTGGTGTCGGGCACGAAGAACGCCGGCCGCATGGCCGTGGAGAGGAGATCGCTCTCCGCCTCCCGGCTGATGTGCGTCCGGCGGACCAGGTCCTTCAGGTACACGATGCCCACGATGTCGTCCTCGCTGTCACCGGTGACCGGTATCCGCGAGAAACCGGAGCGCAGGGCGAGGGTGAGCGCCTGCCGGATGGTCTTGTAGCGCTCGATGACGACGAGGTCGGTCCGCGGGACCATGACCTCCCTCACGAGCGTGTCGCCCAGTTCGAAGACCGAGTGCACCATGCGGCGCTCCTCCGCCTCGATCAGGGACTCCTTCTCGGCGTAGTCGACCAGCGCCCGCAGCTCCGCCTCGGAGGCGAAGGGGCCGCGGCGGAAGCCCTTGCCGGGGGTGAGGGCGTTGCCGATGAGGATGAGCAGCGACGGGATCGGGCCCATGATCCGGGCCAGCGGCACCAGGACGTACGCCGCCGCGGTCGCGGTGTTCAGCGGGTGCTGGCGTCCGATGGTGCGCGGGGAGACCCCGACGGCCACGTACGACAGGAGCACCATCACCGCGATGGCGATCACCAGCGCCTCGCCGGTGCCGTCGAACTGCTTCAGACAGGCGTACGTGACCAGCGCGGCGGCCGCCATCTCGCAGGCGACGCGGACCAGCAGCGCCACGTTGAGGTAGCGCGTCGGGTCGGCGGCGACCTTGGCGAGCTTCTCGCCGCCGCGCCGCCCGGACCGTACGGCCTCCTCGGCGCGGAAGCTGGAGACCCTCGCGAGCCCCGCCTCCGCGCACGCGGCGAGCCAGGCGATCACCACCAGGGCGACCGCGCCGGCGATCAGCGGGAGGCTCATGAGACGGTCGGAGCCGGGGACGGGCCGGTCAGGCCCTTCTCCGCACGCCAGCCGTCCACGATGGCGGCCTGCAGACCGAACATCTCGGCCTTCTCGTCCGGCTCCTCGTGGTCGTAGCCGAGCAGGTGCAGCACCCCGTGGACGGTGAGGAGCTGGAGCTCCTCGTCCATGGAGTGCCGCGTCGGTGCCTCGGTGCCCTGCTGGGCGGCGACCTCCGGGCAGAGCACGATGTCGCCGAGCAGCCCCTGCGGCGGCTCCTCCTCGTCCTTCGCCGGCGGACGCAGCTCGTCCATCGGGAAGGACATGACATCCGTCGGACCCGGCAGGTCCATCCACTGGACGTGCAGCTGCTCCATGGCGTCGGCGTCCACGACGATCACCGAGAGCTCGGAGAGCGGGTGGATGCGCATCCGCGTGAGCGCGTAGCGGGCGATGTCGAGGATCGCCTGCTCGTCGACCTCGGTTCCGGACTCGTTGTTGACGTCGATCGACATGGTCGTGCTGGTCTACTTCCCCTTGGCCTTGGCACCGTGTTTCCCGTGGCCCTTGTGACCACCGTTCTCGGTGCCGTTCAAGCTGTCGTACTGCTCGTACGCGTCGACGATACGGCCCACCAGCTTGTGCCGGACGACGTCCTGCGACGACAGCCGGGAGAAGTGGACGTCCTCGACGCCCTCCAGGATGTCCTGCACCTGCCGCAGACCGGACTTCGTCCCGCCGGGCAGGTCGACCTGCGTCACGTCACCCGTGATCACGATCTTCGATTCGAAGCCGAGGCGGGTCAGGAACATCTTCATCTGCTCGGGGCTGGTGTTCTGGGCCTCGTCGAGAATGATGAAGGCGTCATTAAGAGTTCTTCCCCGCATGTAAGCCAGCGGCGCCACCTCGATCGTCCCCGCCGCCATCAGCCGCGGGATCGAGTCCGGGTCGAGCATGTCGTGCAGCGCGTCGTACAGCGGGCGCAGGTACGGGTCGATCTTCTCGTAGAGCGTGCCCGGCAGGAAGCCGAGCCGCTCGCCGGCCTCGACCGCCGGGCGGGTCAGGATGATGCGGTTGACCTGCTTGGACTGCAGGGCCTGCACCGCCTTGGCCATCGCCAGGTAGGTCTTGCCGGTGCCCGCGGGGCCGATGCCGAAGACGATGGTGTGCTTGTCGATCGCGTCGACGTACCGCTTCTGGTTCAGCGTCTTGGGGCGGATCGTGCGGCCGCGAGAGGACAGGATGTTCTGCGTGAGCACCTCGGCCGGGGTCTCCCGGCCGTCGCTCTCCCCGTTCTCGCTCGCCTTGAGCATGGCGATCGAGCGTTCCACTGCGTCCTCCGTCATCGGCTGCCCCGTGCGGAGCACCAGCATCATCTCGTCGAACACGCGCTGTATGAGGGCGACGTCATGGGTGTCGCCCACCGCGCTGATCTCGTTTCCCCGGACGTGGATGTCGGCCGCCGGGAAGGCCTTCTCGATCACGCGCAGCAGGGAGTCGCCTGATCCCAGCACGGTCACCATGGGGTGCTGGGCGGGGACGGTGAACTGTGCTCTCGCCTGTCCCTGCGCGAGGGTGTGAGCTGAGGGTGTCTGAGTCATGGGCCGGCGCTCGAGGCCTGCACATCCTCCTCTGCGGCGTGCGCCGCGTGACGGGTGTGGTCTGCTCCCTCCAGCGTACGACTCCCCGCCGACAGCGCCGAGACCTTTTATCCGACCGGCACTCACCGTCGTGTGCGGATCACGTCCCGGAACCAGCGGTACGACGCCTGGGCGCGCCTGCGCACGGGTCGAAGTCGACGTGCGCCAGTCCGAACCGGCGCACGCACCCCGACGGGAATGTCAACGCCCGCGCGTGGCGACAGCGTTACGCCCCCTCCTTCAGTACCCGCGAGACCAGCCTGCGCTGCTCGTCCGTCAGCCGCGGGTCGGCGGCGTACACCGTCCTCCCGTCCACGGTGATCTGGTAGCCGAACCCGTCCGGCACCCCGACGGGCGGTGTGCTCCGCCCGTCGGCGACCGCCCGCTCCGCCAGGGCGTGCCACTCGGCCGCGTCGGGGCGTCCCGTGGTGTCGATCTCCGCGTGGCGTTCGATGCCCGCGAAGCCTCCTGTGCGCCTCACCTGAATCCGCATGGGTCCGTGTCTAGTACGGAACTACAGGGTGTGCACCCCGACCTGTTCCCAGGCCTTGGTGACCGCCTCCAGTTCCTCGGCGTCGCCGTAGCGCTCCCGGGCGGCTCGCACGGTCAGCGTCGCGAAGTCCGTGAACAGCGCGTCCTGGGCCAGCTCGCCGCCGGTGAGCACGTCGTACCAGACCTGCCCGGCCCGTTCCCAGGCGTGTCCGCCGAGCTCGGTGGCGACGAGGTAGAAGGCGTGGTTGGGGATGCCGGAGTTGATGTGGACGCCGCCGTTGTCGCGGCCGGTGCGCACGAAGCCGTCCATCGTCGCGGGCTGCGGGTCCTTGCCGAGGACGTCGTCGTCGTACGCCGTGCCCGGCGCCTTCATGGAGCGCAGCGCCACCCCGGTCACGCGCGGGGCGAGCAGTCCGGCGCCGATCAGCCAGTCGGCCTCGGCGGCGGTCTGGCCGAGCGAGTACTGCTTGATGAGGGCGCCGAAGACGTCCGACACCGACTCGTTGAGCGCGCCGGGCTGGCCGTAGTAGGTCAGGTTGGCGGTGTGCTGGGTGACGCCGTGGGTCAGCTCGTGGCCGATCACGTCGAGGGGGATGGTGAAGTCGAGGAAGATCTCCCCGTCCCCGTCGCCGAAGACCATCTGCTCGCCGTTCCAGAAGGCGTTGTTGTACTCGCGGTCGAAGTGCACGGTCGCGTCCAGCGGCAGCCCGTCGCCGTCGATGGAGTTGCGCCCGTACACCTTGAGGAAGTGCTCGAAGGTGGCGCCGAGGCCCGCGTAGGCGCGGTTCACGGTGGCGTCCTGGCCGGGCTCGTCGCCCTCGCCGCGCACCTTCTTGCCCGGCAGGTCGGTGCCGTGCCGGGCGTCGAAGATCGTGCGGTGCGGCTTCTCGGGCTCGGCGCCGGCCCGCGGGGCGACGGTGGGGGCGCCGATGACCGTGGTCAGCGAGCGGTGGGTGCGCTCGAAGGCGTCGCGCTGGAGGGTCCGGCGGGCGGGTCCGGCGAGCACGGGGTCAGCGTGCTGGGCGAGCTTGTCGAGGACGTGGGGCGGCACGATGGTGCAGAAGACGGGCTCGAAGCCCCCGTTTGTCGTCATACCCGAAACCATCGCACTGCGTGACAGTGCTGTCACTAGCCGCAACCACGATTGGGGAAAAGCGGAGCCAACGCACCCCTCTGACCGGCGGCGAGTGGTATACAGCACTTTTTGTCCCGGTTCCCTCCATGATCCCGCATACTGATACGGACCCACGCGCGCCGCGTGACTCGGCTAGGGTGCTGGGCATCATGCGTTTCGGGCTGCTTCTCCTTAGCTGCCGCGGCGAGGGCCTGTAGAGGCCGACTCCCTCCCCGCGGAGCTTGGTGGTGCCGTCGGCCGTCCTTCCGGAACACGCGGACGTCGCGGACGTGCCGCACACCGCGGACATCACGAGGAGCCCACGCCATCATGGCCAACCGCCAGCAGCCCAGTTCCATGCCGATCGCCAAGTACCGCGGGTACGAGCAGGTCGACATCGCCGACCGCACCTGGCCCGACCGGCGCGTCACCACCGCCCCCCGCTGGCTCTCCACCGACCTGCGCGACGGCAACCAGGCCCTGATCGACCCCATGTCGCCCGCCCGCAAGCGCGCGATGTTCGACCTGCTGGTCAAGATGGGTTACAAGGAGATCGAGGTCGGTTTCCCGGCCTCCGGCCAGACCGACTTCGACTTCGTACGCTCGATCATCGAGGACCCGGACGCCATCCCGGACGACGTGACGATCTCCGTACTGACCCAGGCCCGCGAGGACCTGATCGAGCGCACGGTGGAGTCCCTGCAGGGCGCCAGGCGGGCCACCGTCCACCTGTACAACGCCACCGCCCCCGTCTTCCGCCGCGTCGTCTTCCGCGGCTCCAGGGACGACATCAAGCAGATCGCCGTGGACGGCACCCGGCTGGTCATGGAGTACGCGGAGAAGCTGCTGGGCCCGGAGACGGAGTTCGGCTACCAGTACTCGCCGGAGATCTTCACCGACACCGAGCTGGACTTCGCGCTGGAGGTCTGCGAGGCGGTGATGGACACCTACCAGCCCGGTCCCGGCCGCGAGATCATCCTCAACCTGCCCGCCACCGTGGAGCGTTCGACGCCGTCCACGCACGCGGACCGCTTCGAGTGGATGGGCCGCAACCTCTCCCGCCGCGAGTACGTCTGCCTGTCCGTGCACCCGCACAACGACCGCGGTACGGCGGTGGCGGCGGCCGAGCTGGCGCTGATGGCCGGCGCCGACCGCGTCGAGGGCTGCCTGTTCGGGCAGGGCGAGCGCACCGGCAACGTCGACCTGGTCACCCTGGGCATGAACCTCTTCTCCCAGGGCGTCGACCCGCAGATCGACTTCTCCGGCATCGACGAGATCCGTCGCACGTGGGAGTACTGCAACCAGATGGAGGTCCACCCGCGCCACCCGTACGTGGGCGACCTGGTCTACACGTCCTTCTCCGGCTCCCACCAGGACGCCATCAAGAAGGGCTTCGACGCCATGGAGGCCGACGCGAAGGCCAAGGGCGTCACCGTCGACGACATCGAGTGGGCCGTCCCCTACCTGCCGATCGACCCCAAGGACGTCGGCCGCTCCTACGAGGCCGTCATCCGCGTCAACTCGCAGTCCGGCAAGGGCGGCATCGCCTACGTCCTGAAGAACGACCACAAGCTGGACCTGCCGCGCCGGATGCAGATCGAGTTCTCCAAGCTGATCCAGGCCAAGACGGACGCCGAGGGCGGCGAGATCACGCCGACGGCCATCTGGGACGTCTTCCGGGACGAGTACCTGCCCAACCCGGCCAACCCCTGGGGCCGCATCCAGGTCGCCAACGGCCAGACCACGACCGACCGCGACGGCGTCGACACCCTCACCGTCGACGCCACGGTCGACGGCCGAGAGACCACCCTGGTCGGCACCGGCAACGGCCCGATCTCGGCGTTCTTCCACGCCCTGCAGGGCGTCGGCATCGACGTACGCCTGCTGGACTACCAGGAGCACACGATGAGCGAGGGCGCCTCCGCGCAGGCCGCCTCCTACATCGAGTGCGCGATCGGCGACAAGGTGCTGTGGGGCATCGGAATCGACGCGAACACCACGCGCGCCTCGCTGAAGGCGGTCGTCTCCGCCGTCAACCGGGCAACTCGCTGACCAGCCGAATTAGCGGTTCGAGGCCCCGCTCGCCGGAAAACGGCGGGCGGGGCCCCGTCGTATACCGGCCATCTCCACGTGCAGGTCACGGAAAGGTCTCGTCCTGGGTGCTGACTCCACGTCGATGGTGTGGCTAACATCACGCCAGCGCGACGATGCTGTCGCGCGGTTACGGAGGTGCGACGTGCTGCCTGGACGGGGACGGAACGGCCGAGCTGTGCGGCTGCCGCGCATGCTGGGCACGCGCACCGCGTGGACGCCCGTCGGCGACGGCGAGTTCTTCTGCCCCGGCTGCGGAGGCGACCGCAACTACCAGCGGCTCACCGGCCGCCGCCGCTTCACCCTGCTCGGCGTGCCCGTGCTGCCGCGCGGCGAGTCCGCGCCGACCGTCGAGTGCGCGGCCTGCCGCCGCCACTACGGCACCGACGTCCTCGACCACCCGACCACCACCCGCTTCTCCGCGATGCTCCGCGACGCCGTCCACACCGTCGCCCTCGCGGTCCTCACCGCGGGCGGCACCTGCTCCCGTACGTCGCTTCGGACGGCGGCCGTCGCGGTGCGCGCGGCCGGCTTCGAGGACTGCACCGAGGACCAGCTGAGCGCGCTCGTCGAAGCGCTGGAGGCGGACACCGGCCGGGTCCGCGGGGAGCCCTGCGTACCCGGCCTGGCCATAGAAGTGCACGAGGCCCTGGACCCGCTCGCCCCGCACCTCGCAACCGTCGGCCGCGAGTCCATCCTGCTCCAGGGCGCCCGTATCGCGCTCGCCGACGGCCCCTACACCCCCGCCGAACGCGACGCCCTGGCCACGGTCGGCGCGGCCCTCACCATCTGCTCCGACGACGTGACCCGCCTCCTGCAGGCGGCGGGCACGCCCTCCTAGCCCGCCCGCCTACCGGGGAACGTCCAGGCGCATGATCTGGCGGTGCATGCCCGGGCCGAAGTAGTCCGGGCGCAGACCGCCGTCGGGTTCCTCGGGGCGGAAGCCCAGGGAGCGGTAGAGCAGGATGGCGGCGAGGTTGGCGGGTTCCACGGTGAGGCGGACCACCCCTATGCCGTCCCGGCGCAGCCGCGACAGGACCTCCGTCATCAGCTCCCGGCCCAGCCCGTGCCGGCGCCGGTCCTGGGTGACGCACAGGCCGAGTATCCAGCTGTCCCCGCCGAGCGCCCTGGTGGCGGCGAGCACGTAGCCGCGCAGCCGGCCCGTGCCGTCGTCGAGGACCAGGAAGTGCTCCTCGTACATGTCGAAGAGCTGGCGCAGGAGGAAACCGGGATAGGCGACCTCCTGGAAGACCTCCTCGTCGAGCCGCCGCAGTTCGGGCAGGTCGGATTCCCGGGCCGTCCGCAGGACCAGCGGCAGGGTGTCCGGGTACGGGTACGGATCCGGCCCGGCGAGCTGCTCGTGGCGGTCCAAGGAGCGTTCCAGCGGTTCGGCGGTCATGCCACCCCCAGTCAGGACGTGCGGACGTCAACTCGACGACACCGGATCCCTTCACGAAGGAATGACGCTTCGTGTGGCGGCCGGTGGCTCCTTCTGGCTAGAGTGAGCTTCCAACTTCCCTCGTGCAAGGGCGAGTTCGGGTGTGCGACGGTGCGCCGGACGTGCGCCCGGCGGAAGAGGACTGGCGTGTTCCCGGCTGTCTCGACGTGTCCTGGTGGCTTATCGTGCACGACACTGGGGTTTGTCCGGAATCGAATGGAACGCGGCAGGGTGACTATGGATCGCAACGCCGACGCACCTTGGTCGAAGTTCGATCCAGAGGTGTACGTCGACAACAACTACCGGACGCCGCTCGAAGTCGATCTGCTGATCGTCCGGTTGATGCGTGACTACTTCGGCCGCTGCTTCGCCGAGGGCGTTCCGGAATCGGTGCGGGGCGTGGACGTCGGTGCCGGCGCGAATCTCTACCCCGCGCTCTCCATGCTGCCGTGGTGCGAGAAGGTGCTGCTGCTGGAATACGCGCACCCGAACGTCGAATACCTGGAGAAGCAGGTCTCCCCGGGCGGGTTCGACACCGCGTGGGACGCGTTCTGGCAGGTGCTGAGCGAATCGCCCGCCTACCGTGCCGTCGAACCGAGGAGCCTGCTCAGCGAGATCGTCCGGGTGGAGCGCGGCAACCTGTTCGACCTGGAGGAGGGACACCGGCGCTGGGACATCGGGACGATGTTCTTCGTCGCCGACTCGATGTCCGAGTGCCCCGAGGAGTTCCGCCGGGGCGTGCGGTGCTTCATGAACGCGCTCAGCGAGGGCGCGCCGTTCGCCGCCGCGTTCATGAAGGAGTCGGTCGGCTACCGTGTCGGCGAACACGACTACCCGGCCTACCGGGTGAACGAGGACCGGGTCAGGGAGAGCCTGGAACCGTTCACCGCTGAGCTGGAGATCCACGATCTGCACCACATGGTGCGGCCGGGACACGAGGGAATGCTTCTCGCCCTGGGTCGGCGCAATTCGGAGATTGCCACCCCGTAGGAACGGGGACCATGCTGAACACAGGGCAACAAGGTCTGTACGAGGGGTGCGGGGATGCAGATCAAGCCACGCCAGCACCTGCTGGACATCTGGCAGGCCATGGCACGTCATTCGTTCGACGACGGGAAACTCCTGTGGGGGGACAGCGACGGGCTGAGCAGCGTCGCGGACGCCGAACGCCTGCTCTGCCTCCTGTATCCGGCCACCGAGGTCCCCGCCTTCCGGCTGGACCAGCCGGACACCACCGAACGTGACGTGCTGCGCGCCCTCGACCGGGTGGGCAGCCGGCTGGAGATCCCGCCCAACCTGATCACCGCGCTGACCCAGTTCATGCGCACCCACACCGGGGCGGACGACAGCCCCACCTTCGCCGGCGGGCACTACTTCCGGCCCGGCGAGCCCGGCGGTGAGATCACGCACGAGCAGAGCCAGTTGGGCGTGGTCGACTCCTACTCCATGTCCGTCACGCTCTGCCTCGCCACCCTCGGCTTCCTCAAGGTCTACGAGGGCACCACGACCCGCCCCGAGGTGCGCAAGGCGATCACCGAGCTCAGAGAGGCCACGAACGCCCGGCTGACCGCCGCCATGATCAGCCTGCTGCGCTCCTTCACCGTCAACGTCTTCGACGCCGAGTCCGAACAGGGCAAGCGGCTCATCCAGGTCGTCGGGCAGGGCAGACAGTCCGACCGGGCCGTCCTCCAGCAGTTCTCCCGCAAGTTACGACCCCTGCGCGCCACCATCATCGAGAGCCTCACCCGCGGCATCGAGGTCGACGAGGGCATCCGCGACGAGAGCCAGCTCTTCGAGTGCGGCTGGGCCTGGGGCGTCGTACAGGACGCCCCGGAGATCTCCGACCTGAGCATCCCGGTCCCCGGCCAGCCCGCGGGCATAGCCGACCGGCTGCCCTACGTGTACTTCACCGTCGTCGCCCTCGACGGTATCCAGGACCTGTTCTCCGACCGCACCCTCACCCTCGGCCTGCTCGACGCCGACCAGCAGAAACTCGCCGAGGCACTGCGCCTGCGCTGGGAACTCAGCCAGCAGTACTGGTCCGCGATCGCCCGCTTCGGCGCCGAGCGCTGGCCCCTGGAGGACCTGCCCTGGCAGACCACCGGCCTGCAACTGGAGTCCGAGTACTTCTCCCTGACCGTCGCGGCCATCCTCGTCCACGACCTGGTCCGCCGGAAGGCGACCGACGACGACCTCACCCGCACCGTCGCCATCATGGAGCGCCTCGCCGACCGCGGCCGGGTCACCAGCCGGATGACCAGGCAGGACACCATCATCCGGCTGCACAATCCCGGCGTCACCATGCCGCTCGCCGGGTCCGAGCGCTCCGGTGGGGTCCTCCTGTGGCGGATGACCGACTTCTCGGCCCAGCTCCTCAAGCGGATCATCCAGCTCGCCGAACTCTCCCGGAACATCGGCGCCCAGGACCGGCTGCTGCGCCTCGCCGAGCAGTCCTTCGAGCACCTGTGGAACCGGCGGATCGACGACGAGGAGGGCGCCGGCCTCTGGGACAACGTCCGGGCCGTCTACCCCGAGGCGCACGACGTCGAGCTGCGGATGTCCTGGAGCATCACCGAGCGCGTCACCGAATGCCTCGTCGCCGCCCGCAACCTGTACGAGCAGCAGCCCATCCGCAGCCCCGAACTGGCCGAGCTGGCCCGCGAGCTGCTCAGCGAGGCCACCCACCTGTTCGGCAAGGAGCAACTGGAGGCCTCCGCCGCCGCCGACGGGAGCAGAGCCCGGGCCATGCGGAGCATCGAGAGCCGCCTCGACCACGCCCGCGGCCTGGTCGACGACCGGCCCGCCACCGCCTTCGCCCTGGCCCTGCCCGTACTCCAGGAACTCGACACCCTGGCCCAGGCCAGGGGCGCCGCCGCGCAGGAGGTGTGAGTGTGCTCGTCTTCGCCGCCTCCGACAAAGGAGGCACGGGGCGCTCGGTGACCAGTGCCAACCTGGCGTACCAGCGCGCCCTCACCGGTGACCACGTGGCCTACGTGGACTTCGACTTCGGGTCGCCCACCGCCGCCGCCGTCTTCGACGTACCCGGCGCGATGCGCGGCACCGAGGAACGCGGCCTGCACTCCTACCTGGACGGTGAGGTCGCCGAGCCGGTCAGGATCGACGTGTGGCGGCAGACCGAGCACCCGCTGCTGCGCGCCCGCCCGAACCAGTCCGGCCGCCTCGTCCTGTTCCCCGGCGACGCCGGCGGCGGCGAGTTCGCCATCGGCGAGGAGGCCCTTCAGCGGTGCATCGACCTGCTGCTGCGGCTCAACGGCGAGTTCGACGTCACCATGGTCGACCTCAGTGCCGGACGCAGCTACGCCGTCGACATGGTCCTCGCGGCCACCGCCCACCCCCGGATGCGCAACGTCCCCTTCCGCTGGCTCGTCTTCCACCGCTGGACCCGGCAGCACGTCATCGCCGCCTCCGGACTCGTCCACGCCGACCACGGCATCATCGGCGGCGGCGTCGAACGCGGGCACGACGAGGAGAGCCTGCGGGCCGCGATCCGCTTCGTGCGGGCCGCCGTACCCGACCCCGAGTCACCGCTGTGGGCCCAGGGCTCGCCCGCCCAGGCCGCCTGGATGCAGGCCTGCGACGAGGCGCTGCGCCGGCTCGCCGCCGAGCAGCGCATCGGCGACAGCGTCGTCCTCGGCGTCGTACCGCTGGAGCCCATACTCCAGTGGCGCGAGCAGCTCATCACCGAGGAGGACGTGCTCTCCACCCAGATCGCCAACAAGGAGACCCTGGAGGCGCTGGAAGAGATCGCGCGGCGCCTGACGGACGACTCGCACTGGGGGCGGCCATGACGGACGCGGTGTTCCGGGAGACCGCCGCCGAGCCACGCACCCAGTCGGTGCCGCTGGCCCACCTCTCCCTGGAGCTGGGCCACCTCTACATGGAGGACTTCGAGGCCGGTCCGGAACGCCTGCGCCGGCACTTCACCGAAGTGCGCCCCTGGGCGGACGCCGCGCGCGTCGCCGCGTCCGGCCGGGTCGGTGGCAGACGCGCCCGGATCAGCACCTGCTTCCTGATCGACGACTACTTCACCCGCTTCTCCACCCCCGCCGAGGTCGTCCCCATGATCCTCGCGGAGGCCGAGCGGGCCGGGCTGGCCATCGACTACCTGGCCCGCGAGTCCGGCTGCGCCACCGCCGGCAAGGTGCCCGTCGCCGAGGCGGTGGCCGGCCGCATCGTCGAGTCACCGCCGCCCGGCAGCTACGGGCTGCGTCCGCCCGCCGCGCAGACCGGCTGGCTGGCCAACGGCGAGCGCAGCCCCGTAGCCCGCGCCCCGCAGGCGATGAAGCGGGCCGTCGCCTGGCAGCCGCCCAAGGAGACCGCGGCCCGCCGCCACTCCGTCTTCCTCGACGTCGAACTGTGGAGCGACGACGCCGACGGGCACCGCACCTGGTCCTGTCCCTTCCTCGCCGCCGTATGGCAGCTCGCCCGCCTCGGACTGCTGCGCAACGAGGGCGAAGCCGTCCTCGTCCCCCAGCAGCACACCGCCGCCGCCTTCCCCGACGACTGGGACGAACTGCCTCCCCTCCTGCGGCTCAACGACCGCGCCGACCCCTTCGCCGCCTACCGGACCTGCTCGGTCCTGCCCACCCGGTTCCTCCCCGTGGAGCACGCCGTCCGGGTGATCCTCGACCAGATCGAGGTCGACCCGGGAGCGCTGGAGCAGGTCGCCGAACGCTCCGGGCGGGAGCGCACACCCGTCCCCGACTCGGTCGCCGACCGGATCTCCTACGTGTACTACTCGGGGCTCTGACATGGCGCCGCGGGAGAGCACACCGCGCGCCGTCCTCGCCTGCGGCGAGGTCCGCACCTGCCTGCTGCCCGCCCGGCAGGCCCTCGACATCCGGGCCGCCACCCAGCTCCTGGCCCTGCGCGCCGACGAGCGGGTCCTGACCTCCGAACGCCCGAGCCTCTACGCGCGTTCCCCCGACACCCTCACCGGCGTCGACTGCCCGCTGCCCAGCGCCAACGGCGCCCGCGTCCGCGCGGTCGGCACCGTCGCCGCCCGGGCCGCGCTCACCGAGGGGCGCGTCCTGCAGACCTCCGCCCACTTCCGTGTCCCCGCAACCGGCCCCGACCAGCGCCGCCCGTGGGGCGAGTACCTGGTACGCCCCGGGGTGGTCGAGCCGCTGGGGAAGCTGCCGCACGACGCGGTCGCGCGGGGTGTGCTCGACGGCGGACGGCACGGCGACCTCGACGCCGGGCTGATCGCCGACGGGCTGCTCACCCGGCTGCTGCGCCACCCCCTGCTCGACCAGTGCCCGCCCTTCCGGTCCCGCCCCACCCGGCTGCGCTGGGCCGCCCTGCCCGCGGACCCGGGCGACGGCCCGTCCATCGAGCGGTTCACCCTCGCCGAGGACGAACTGCGCACCGTCCGCCTCCGGGTGCCCGAGGGTACCGACGCCACCGGCCTGGCCGCGCTCTGCGAGGACCTCGCCCTGCACGACTGGCTGCTCACCACCGTGGTCCGCATGCTCGACGGCGTCCGCCTGGGCACCGGAGCCGCCCGGGACACCGGCGCCGTCGTCCGCACCCTGCGGCCGGCCGTCGACCACCTGCTGCACCTGTGGATGCCGCGGGCCCGGGTCGACCCGGAACTGGCCCCGCTGTGGGGCCCGCTGGAGGAGCGGCCCGGCTTCACCCGGCAGTGGCAGGCCCTGGTGCAGCGCATCCGGGACCAGCTCACCCTGCACGCCATTCCAGCACCCCACCGGGAGGTGGAACCGGTCCCCTGAGCGGGCGCCGGCGCCTCCCACGCACATCCCCGCACCCCGATCCGACGCGTATCCCAACGGGGGGAGAAGCGAGATGAGCACGGCACAGTCACCCCGACCCGACGACACGACCCACCCGCCCGGCCCGGCGGCCCTGAGGGGTGACTCCCCATGGGCGCGCATGCTGCTGATCGCCCTGGTCGTCGGCGCCCTCTTCTGGAGCGTCGCGGCCCTTCTGGGCCCCGACGACGGAACACCGCGCCAGTTCGCGGCCGCGGTGCTCTGCGCGGGCGCGGCGATGCTCGTCCAGTACGTCATCGGACTGGCCCCCCGCCCGGGTCACGCACCGCTGGACGAACACACCCGCCGGGTGGAGAGCGCCCTGGCCGAGAACACCGCCGCCGTACGGGAGGGCCTGAACCGGTACGACGACGAGCTGAAGAGCGGTCTGACCCGGCACACCGAGGACGTGAAACAGCTGGTCGAGACCCACGTCACCCAGGTCGACCACAGGGCCGCCGAGCCCCGCCACCTGGACCCGGTCCGCATCGACAGCGTGCCCGAGCTGGCGAAGAGCTTCGCCGACGTCCTGCTGCCGGAACCCTCGATCCTGCACACCTTCGTCCACCTGGAGATGGCGCGGGTCGTCGGCCACATGGCGGACCTCACCAACCTGACCACCGAGTGCCCGGGCGAGAACCACGACTGGATGCTCACCCTCACCCGCGCCGCCGAGCACTCCATCTGCGCCACCAGCACCTCCGTCGACCGGGAGTTCTGGAACAGCGAACCCGCCGGCCGCTACCTCGACGCCCAGCAGGCCGCGATCGACGAGCAGGGCGTGTCGGTGCGCCGGCTGTTCCTGCTGGAGAGCGCCCGCGAGCTCGACGACCGGCTGCTGCGGCTGTGCGAGGAACAGGAGCTGAGGCGGATCGACGTACGCGCGGCCGTCCTGCCCGAGCTGCCTCCGCACCTGCAGCGCGGCACCACCAACGACTTCATCCTCTACGACGAGGGGGTGTCCTTCGAGATCGAGCAGGACCTGCGCGACGTCAACGTCCGCACCCGGCTCACCGCGCGCCAGGAGTACGTGCGGGACCGGCTCAAACGCTTCCGGGAACTCTGGGACGCGGGCATGGGCCTGCGCGAGCTGGAGGTGCGCGTCGACGCCGAGGAGGACGGCAACTGGATGGTCGACCGTGCCTGACCGCACCCGTACTCCCCGGGGAGTAACGGCGTCCGCGCGTCACCCCGGGCAGTAACCGCCAACTCGCCCTCGGGCCCGACGTATCGGCACCCCGGCGACGGAATTCTGGAGACCGAACCAGACATCCGGACCGGAGGGAGGCCCGTCACATGGGGGCCGCAAAGACACGTGGGCGGACGGGCGGGGGACGACGGCGCGCCGTGCCCTGGCTGGTGCTCGGACTGTGGATCGCCGTACTGGCGATCGCCTCGCCGTTCGCGTCGAAACTGTCCGACGTGCAGCAGGACCGGGCCGTCGACTACCTGCCGGCGAGCGCCGACTCGACGCAGGTCGCGAAGATCCAGGACCGGCTGCCGGGCGGCGAGGCCACCGAGATGGTCGTCGTCTACCACCGCGACGCCGGACTGACCGCCGCCGACAAGGCCACCGCCGCCGACCAGATCGCCGAGATCGCGGGCGCGCACCGGCTGACCGACCGCCCGGTGGCCATCCCGTCCGAGGACGGCACCACGCTCATGTACCCGGTCGCCTCCACCGAGCCCGGCCAGGACGAGGAGGCCCGCGACGCCCTGGTCAACGCCGTACGGGACGTCGCCGAGGGCGGTGACGGGCTGAGCGTCGAGGTCGGCGGCGCGGGCGCGCTGGCCACCGACGCGAGCGAGGTCTACAACTCCCTCGACGGCCCGCTGCTCTACACCACGGCCGCCGTCGTCGCCCTCCTGCTGATCATCATCTACCGCAGCCCGTTCCTGTGGCTCGTCCCGCTCGCCGTCGCCGGGATCGCCGACTACCTCTCCATGGGTGTCGCCTACGGCCTCAACCAGGGCTTCGGCACCTCGGTCTCCGGCCAGAGCGCCGGCATCATGACGATCCTCGTCTTCGGTGTGGGCACCGACTACGCGCTGCTGCTCGTCTCCCGCTACCGCGAGGAACTGCGGCGCATCGAGCGCCCCTACGACGCCATGGCCGCCGCCCTGCGCGGCTGCGGCCCCGCCGTGCTCGCCTCCTCCGGGACCGTCGCCGCCGGACTGCTGTGCCTGCTCGCGGCCGACCTCAACTCCAGCCGGGGCATGGGCCCGCTCGGCACCGTCGGCGTGCTGTGCGCGCTGGCCGCGATGCTGTCCCTGCTGCCCGCGATCCTGGTCCTGCTCGGCCGCCGCGTCTTCTGGCCGCTCGTACCCCGCTACGGCAGCACGCCCAAGGCCCGCAGGTCGCTGTTCACCGCGATGGGCAGCTCCGCGGAACGCCGGCCCCGCGCCGTCCTCGCCGGCGGCGCCCTCCTGCTCGGCGCGCTGGCCCTCGGCTCGCTCAACCTGCCCGGCGACCTCAAACAGGAGGACACCTTCACCACCAAGCCCGAGGCGATCGCCGCCATGGAGACCCTCGCCGCCGCCTACCCGGAGCGCGGCACCCAGCCCATCACCGTCATCGCGCCCACCGACCGCGCCGACGCCGCGCTCGCCGAGGCCCGGGACACCCCCGGTGTCGAGAGCGCGGCGACCGGTCGCAGCGACGGAGGCTGGACCGAGCTGACGGTACTGGCCTCCGCCCCGCCCCAGTCGGCGGCCGAGACCGCCACCATCGACGCGCTGCGCGACAAGCTCGACGGCGCCTACGTCGGCGGCCCCAGCGCCCAGCAGATCGACCTGGAGGAGACCAGCGCCCGGGACACCGTCATCGTCGTCCCGATCGTGCTGCTGTCGGTCCTGCTGATCCTCGTGGTGCTGCTGCGCTCGCTGGTCGCACCGCTGATCCTGGTGGCCGCCGTCGTCGCCGTGTGGGGCGCGGCCCTCGGTATCGGCGGGCTCGTCTTCGGGCCCCTCTTCGGCTTCGAGGGCACCGACCCGGGCCTGGGCCTGCTGTCCTTCGTCTTCCTGGTCGCCCTCGGCGTCGACTACGGCATCTTCCTGATGCACCGCATGCGCGAGGAGTCCCTGCACGGCGCGGAACCCGCGCAGGCAGCGCTCACCGCGCTGCGCACCACGGGCGGTGTCATCGCCTCCGCCGGGCTCGTCCTCGCGGCCACCTTCGCGGTGCTCACCAACATGCCGATGGTGCAACTCGTCGAGCTGGGCTTCGTCATCGCGGTCGGTGTCCTCCTCGACACCTTCCTCGTCCGCACCTACCTCGTCACCAGCGCGAGCGTCGCCCTGCGGCGCCGGGTGTGGTGGCCGGGCCGGCTGTCCCGGGCGCCCGAGGAGCCGGTGCCGGCGGGGGAGCGGGAGCCCGTCGGTGTCTGAGCCGTCCACCGACCGGAGTGCGCCCCTCCTCTCCCGGAGGGGCGCGTCCGTCGCGGAGGATGGGCGCGTGCAGGCAACCACTCCGGAGTCGTCCTGGCCCTCCCGCCTCGGTGAGCGGATCATGGCCGCGATCAACCGCGACCCGCTCACCGCCCCGCACCGGGACCGCAACGACGCCGTGCTCGCCGTGGTCCTCCTCGCCGGCGCGGTCTGCCTGGCGTCGTTCACCGGCGAGGGCAGCCGTCCGGATGCCGTGGGCTGGACGCTGCTGGTCGCCCTGCACGTCCCGATCGTGTGGCGGCGACGCCACCCGCTGCTGGTGCTCGCGGCGGTGGTGGCCCTCGTCGGGCCGTACCACGCCATGGACCACAACCACACCGCGCCCGGCCCCGCCTCCTACGTCGCCCTCTACACGCTGGCCGTCACCGGCCGGCCCCTGCGCACGATCCTGACCGGCACCGCGGTGCTCACGGTGTCCGTCAGCATCATGCTCACCGTCAACACCCATCAGGCCGTCGAGCTGATCCGCATCTCCGGCTGGGTGGTCGCCATCCTCTTCGCCGGTGTCGACGTCCGCTACTACCGCCAGTACGTCGCCGCCATCGTCGAGCGCGCCGAGCGCGCCGAACGCACCCGCGAGGAGGAGGCACGGCGGCGCGTCGCCGAGGAGCGCCTGCGTGTCGCCCGGGACCTGCACGACCTGCTGGCGCACAGCATCACCCTCATCGGCGTGCAGACGTCGGTCGCCGCCCACGTCCTGACCGCCGACCCCGACCGGCTGGACCGGGCCGCCGTCGCCAAGGCCCTCGACGACATCGCCGAGACCTGCCGGAGCGCGCGCGGTGAACTGCGCACCACGCTGGAGGTCCTCCGGGACCAGGACGCCTGTGACGCCCGCGGCCCGCTGCCCGGACTGTACGGCCTGCCCGACCTGGCTCAGGCCGCCCGGTTCGCCGGAGCGCGGGTGGACCTGTCGGTACGCGCCGACGACGTGCCGCCCGCGGTCGGCGCCGCCGCCTACCGCATCGTGCAGGAGGCGCTCACCAACGCCGTACGGCACGCGGGGCCGGAACCGTCCGTCCGCGTCGAGGTGCACGCCGAGCGGGGCGCCCTGAGCCTGTCCGTGACCGACGACGGCACCGGCCCCGACCCCGACGGCACCCCCGGCTTCGGCCTCGTCGGCATGCGCGAACGCGCCCGCAGCGTGGGTGGCACACTCGACGCGGGGCCGCGGGGCGGGGGTGCCGGAGGATTCCAGGTGACGGCCGTACTGCCGACGCCCACCACGCCTTCGACGACGGACACCACGACGATCACCGCGGAGAGAGCCGGATGACCATACGCGTACTGCTCGCGGACGACCAGAACCTCGTCCGTGCCGCGTTCGCCCTGCTCGTCGCGTCGGCTCCCGACATGGAGGTCGTCGGCGAGGCGGGCACCGGCCGCCGGGCCGTGGAACTGGCCCGGACCGAACGCGCCGACCTCGTCGTCATGGACATCCGCATGCCCGACCTGGACGGCATCGAGGCGACCCGGCTCATCGCCGCCGACGAGGACCTCGCGGGCGTGAAGGTGCTGGTCCTCACCACCTACGACACCGACGACAACATCGTGGAGGCACTGCGGGCGGGCGCCTCCGGGTTCCTGGTCAAGGACACGAAGCCCGCCGAGCTCCTCGACGCCATACGCACCGTGACGGCGGGCGACGCGCTGCTGTCGCCCGGTCCGACGGCACGGCTCATCGAGCGTTTCCTGCGCAGCCCGGCGGTGCCGGTGCCGGGCGGGGGTGGCCCCGACTGCCTGTCGGACCGGGAGCGCCAGGTGCTCACCCTGGTCGCACGCGGCTTCAACAACACGGAGATCGCCGACTCGCTGGGACTGAGCCCACTGACCGCGAAGACCCACGTCAGCCGCATCATGGGCAAGCTGGGGGCACGGGACCGGGCGCAACTGGTCATCGTGGGCTACGAGTCGGGGCTGGTGACGCCGGGCGCCCCGCCCCGGGAGGGCCCCGCCTCCAGGACAGACGTTGGCCTGGACGGCTCCTAGGCCGGTGACGACCGACGTCATCGAAGGGATCGCTGTGGCTGATCGGTCACGCCGAGATCCGAGTCGGCGACACCGTCGTGATGGCGTTCGACCGACGCGCGGACCGGCCTGTCATGCCCTGCCTGCTGAACGTGTTCGTGGCCGATGCGGACCAGGCGTGCGCCCGGGCCGTCGACGCCGGCGGACAGGTCGTCACCTCCCCGGCCGATGACGCGTTCGGACAGCGGGGAGGGCGGGTCAAGGACCCCTTCGGCAACATCTGGTGGGTGACCAGCCGCGTGGAGGACCTCTCCGAGGAGCAGATGCGGGAGCGGCTGCAGGACCCCGTGTACGCGGGGGCCATGCGCGTGGCTCAGCAGACGCTGGACGTCGAGCTCAGCGGCCGGCGTCAGGGACGCGACAGCGCCCCGGTGAGGAGTACCGGCTGACCGCCGCCCGCCCGCCGCGGCGGGCGGGCGGCCGGCTTCTCCAGCGGTGCCCTAGCCGCAGTGGGTGTCCGCGTCCGGCCGCTCTCCCGTCGCCAGGAAGCGGGAGGCGGTGCGGTCGCCGCAGGCGTTGCCGTTGAGGAGGTACGGGTTGTGGCCGGTGGAGTCCACCGTGACCAGGACCGCGCGCCGCCCGAGCGCCTCCCGCATCTTCACCGCGCCGGCGAGGGGCGTGGCGACGTCCCGTTCGTTCGACACGAGCAGGACGTTGGACGGCCCTTCGTCGGTGATCCGTACCGGCGCCTCACGCGGCGGGTACGGCCAGGCGGCGCACAGCATCGCGTTGCGGGGCATCCCGGCGGTGAGCGGGTACTCGGCGCGGCTCTCGGCGACACCCTTCTCGTACACGCCCTGTGCCTTGGGCCAGGCCACGTCGTTGCACAGCGTCCCGGCGCCCACGGCGGTCACGTTCTGGAGCACGGCCTCGGGGGGCGCGGGGGGCGCGGGGGGCACGGTGCCCTCCTGCGCGGCCCGTATCAGCCGGGCGAGCGTCGGATAGCGGCTGGGGGCGTAGAGGCTGTCCAGCATGGTCTGGCGCAGCACGTTGCCGTTCAGCTCCGCCGGATTGGCGCCGGGCCAGGGGACCGGCTCCCGGTCGAGCCGGGCGGCGAGCCGCAGGAACATCGGCCGCACGTCGGTGGCCCTGCGCGCCAGACGGTCGGGATTGCCGGGTTCGGCCGCCCAGGCCGCGAAGTGCGGGAAGGTGTCCTCGACGCCCTGTTCGTGCGCGGCCAGCCAGGCGCGGTTGACGCGGGCGGGGTCGGGATCGTCGACGCTGTCCAGCACCACGCGGTCGGTGCGGTGCGGGAACAACTGCCCGTACACCGCCCCCACGTACGTCCCGTACGACGTCCCCCACGCGGAGATCTTCCGCTCGCCGAGCGCGGCCCGGAGGCGGTCGATGTCGCGGGCCTCGTTGGCGGTGCTGAGGTGTTTGATCAGCTCACCGCCGTTGCGGACACAGGCGTCCGCCATGCGCCGGGCGGTGGTCATGTTCCCGTTCACCGAGCCGTCGGGCGCGGGCCAGGGACGGAGCCTGGAGGTGGCGAGGTCGCCGTGCTCCAGGCCGCAACTGACGGACGTCGACGGGGCGAGCCCGCGTGGCGCGAACCCGACGAGGTCGTACGTGTCCCGTACCTCCTGGGGCAGCTTCTGCCCCTTGCCCGAGGGGTCGTTGAGGCTGGAGCCGCCCGGCCCGCCGGGGATGAGCAGGAGCGTGCCGCGCCGGGCCTTCGGATTCTCGCTCGGGATGCGCGAGACGGCGACGTCGATGCGGGGCCCGTCCGGGTCGGCGTGGTCCATCGGCACCTGGAGGGTGGCGCACCGCTGACGTGGGTCGAGTCCGGTGCCCTCGCAGGCGGCCCAGGCCAGGGGCTTGGACGGGCCGTCGGGGGCGGTCGTGGCGGAGGCGGTCATGGGTGCGGTGATGCCGAGGAGGGCGGTGGACACGCCGATGAGGGCGGCGTTGCGGAGGATGCGCGTGGGCTGCGTCATGGGAGGAGCCTCGCTGATCTCCGAGGCTCCTCCCATCCGGGCAACTGCCTTAAAAACAGGGGGGATTACCCCAGTGTCGCCGCTCGGGGTTCTCCCTGACGCCGTCAGACGAAGAAGCTGTCGTGCTTCACCTGGAACTCCCGCAGCTCCTCGCCGCCACGCTGCGCGAACTCCGCGACGCGCTCGAAGTACTCCTCGCGCGGGGCCCCCGGTGAGAACAGCATCAGCATGGACGCGGGGTCGTCGCTGTCGTTCTTGAAGGCGTGCAGTCCGCCGACCGGTACGTACAGGAAGTCGCCCTGCCGTCCGGTGACCCAGCGCTCGCCGTCGTAGAGCTCCACCTCGCCCGACAGGACGTAGAAGGACTCGGAGATGCTCCGGTGGAAGTGCGTCCTGGCGCCGGGCGCCCTGGGGCCCATGTCGACCTTGTACAGCCCGAACTCACCCCCGGTGGAGGCGTGGCTCGCGAGGTAGTGGGTGGCCGTGCCACCGGGGGAGACGACGTCCGGCGGGGTGCCGGCACCCCGGAACACGGCGTTGATCTCGCCCTTCTCGCCGAGGTAGCGCGGCTCCGGGTACGACATGGGTGCCCTCTCTTCGTCAGCCGACGGTGCGTACGAACGTGGCCCAGGCGGCCGCTCCGACGACGATCACCGGGCCGCCGGCCACCTTGCTGTCCCGCACGGGGACGACACCGGGGACTCCGTCGGCGACCTCGAGGCAGTCGCCGCCTTGGCCGTTGCTGTAGGTGCTCTTGCGCCAGCGGGCGGCGCCGGGGAAGTCGTACGCGACCTCGACGCAGTCGCCGCCCTCGCCGTTGCTGTAGGTGCTCTTCGTCCAGCGGGCGTTGCTCAGGTCGAACTCGCGCATCGTCTGAAGTCCTCCGCCGCCGACTCGATCAGGGCCAGGGACGCCTCCGGCGACAGCGTGGCGACCCTGAGTAGATCGTATGTGCGCTGGGCGTGCATCACCACGGCTGGACTGTCGATGAGTGTGCCTGAATACTCTGTCTCTGTATAAGCGACCGGCGGCGCGTCTTCGAAGTCCATGAGTTTCAGCATCCCGCCCATGGCCGCATGCGCCCCCGCCGCAAACGGCAGCACCGTCACGACCGCCGTGCGCTCACGCGCCAGCCGGGCGATGTGCTCCAGTTGGGCCGCCGTCACCTGCGGGCCGCCCACCGGGATGCGCAGGACGTTCTCGTGCAAGGCCACCCAATACTCGGGCCGTGTAGCGTCGTCGAGGATCAGCGACCGTTCCAGGCGGGCGGTGACGATGTCATCGACGTAGGTGTCGGGCTTGAACGGGTTCGCGGCGATCGTGACCGCGCTCGCGTACTCCTTCGTCTGGAGCAGGCCCGGCACGACGGTGGGCGCGAACTCGCAGATCCGCGTGGCCAGGCGCTCCAGCTCCACCACATGGGCGAAGTAATCCGCATACCGCGGATCGTCAATCAGCTTCCGGCACAGCCGCTCGAAAATACCGTCGGTTTGTAGTGACTCGTCAATCCGCTGCGCCACATCCAGCTGCGGTTTCCGAATAGCCTGTTCGAACTGGCCGATGTATCCGCCGGACACGAATACTCGCGCCCCCAGCTCGACTTGGGTGATTCCGGCGTCCTCCCGCCGGCGTTTTAGTTCAATCCCGAAGAACTCCCACGCCGCCTGCCGCGAACCGTTGGCCATAACCAACCCCCCTGTACTGACCAGCACTTGTAGTGCGCGAACTGCTCCCGATCGTAGTCACGGAGAGGCATTCTTGGGACACGAAGAGTGAAACCGCAATGGGAAGGGGAACACGGTGGAGGCACGGCACTCGGCGCCCTGCGTCGAAGAAGCGGAGGTAACGGTGAAAGAATTGCGCGCAGCGCTCACGGAGGCAGGAATTACTCTGCCGTCACTCGGGGTCGACCCGGTGAGTCTTGCGCGGGAGGCCCCCTGTCCGCTCATCGAATTGGGGCGGTGTTCCCTCGAGACCGCGCGGCGCCTCGCGGCGGTGCTGCGATGATGATGCCGCCGATCGGGTGCTATGCCGTCGACACCCGCAGCGGTCGGGTCGGCGTCGTCATGGGGCACGAGGGGCCGTACGTGCAGATGCGGCCGTACGGCGGGGGGCGGGAGTGGGACGCCGAGCCGCGTGACGTACGCCATGCCACCCTGTCCGAGCGGCTCAGCGCGGCGACGGCGTACACCAACGCCCGGAGCCGTGGCGAGGTGCCTTGAAGCATGCGGGACAATGGACGCCATGAGTCTGTTCCGCGACGACGGCATCGTGCTGCGCACCCAGAAGCTGGGCGAGGCGGACCGGATCATCACACTGCTCACGCGCGGTCACGGTCGCGTACGCGCCGTGGCGCGCGGGGTGCGGCGGACGAAGTCGAAGTTCGGGGCGCGGCTGGAGCCGTTCTCGCACGTGGACGTGCAGTTCTTCTCCAAGGGGAGCGAGCTGGTCGGCCGCGGACTGCCGCTGTGCACGCAGAGCGAGACCATCGCGCCGTACGGCGGCGGGATCGTCACCGACTACCCGCGGTACACCGCCGGGACGGCCATGCTGGAGACGGCCGAGCGGTTCACCGACCACGAGGGCGAGCCGGCGGTGCAGCAGTACCTGCTGCTGGTCGGCGCGCTGCGGACCCTCGCCCGGGGTGAGCACGCGCCGAACCTCGTGCTGGACGCGTTCCTGCTGCGTTCCCTCGCGGTGAACGGGTACGCGCCCACCTTCGGGGACTGCGCGAAGTGCGGTATGCCCGGTCCGAACCGGTTCTTCTCGGTCGGCTCGGGCGGCTCCGTCTGCGCCGACTGCCGGGTGCCCGGCAGCGTCGTACCCTCGCCGCAGGCCCTGGACCTTCTCGGAGCGCTGCTCACGGGAGACTGGGGGACCGCGGACGCGTGCGAACCGCGGTACGTCCGGGAAGGGAGCGGGCTGGTGTCCGCCTACCTGCACTGGCATCTGGAGCGCGGCCTGCGCTCCCTGCGATACGTCGAAAAATCCTGAAGGAGACGAGAGACACATGGCCGTACGCGGGTTCCTGGGGCGTCAGCGCCGGGAGTACACGACGCCGGAGCAGCACCCGTCCGGCGCGCGGCCCCCGAACCTCGGCGAGCTGGTGCCCGAGCATGTGGCGATCGTCATGGACGGCAACGGGCGCTGGGCCAAGGAGCGCGGGCTGCCGCGCACCGAGGGGCACAAGGTCGGCGCCGAGCGGGTACTGGACGTGCTCCAGGGCGCGATCGAGATCGGCGTGGAGAACATCTCCCTGTACGCCTTCTCCACCGAGAACTGGAAGCGGTCGCCGGACGAGGTGCGCTTCCTGATGAACTTCAACCGGGACTTCATCCGCAAGAGCCGCGACCAGCTCGACGAGCTGGGGATCCGCGTGCGCTGGGTGGGGCGGATGCCCAAGCTGTGGAAGTCGGTCGCCAAGGAACTCCAGGTCGCCCAGGAGCAGACCAAGGACAACGACAGGCTCACCCTGTACTTCTGCATGAACTACGGCGGGCGCGCCGAGATCGCCGACGCGGCGCAGGCCCTGGCCGAGGACGTGCGGGCCGGGCGGCTCGACCCGTCGAAGGTGAACGAGAAGACGCTCGCCAAGTACCTGTACTACCCGGACATGCCGGACGTGGACCTGTTCCTGCGGCCGAGCGGCGAGCAGCGGACGTCCAACTACCTGCTCTGGCAGAGCGCGTACGCCGAGATGGTGTTCCAGGACGTGCTGTGGCCCGACTTCGACCGGCGCGACCTGTGGCGCGCGTGCCTGGAGTTCGCCTCCCGGGACCGCCGCTTCGGCGGGGCCATCCCGAACGAGGAGCTCCTCGCCATGGAGGGGACGGAAGCGTCCAGCCCGTCCGGAGTCTGAGGACGAGGCCGTTCAGGCCGACAAGGGGTCCGGGGCGCAGCCCCGGCCCCACGGCTCAGCCGCCGGAGGCGTTCGCGCAGTCCGCGCAGGTGCCGAAGATCTCCACCGTGTGCGCGACGTTGACGTAGCCGTGCTCGGCGGCGATGGCTTCCGCCCACTTCTCGACCGCGGGGCCCTCGACCTCGACCGCCTTGCCGCAGGTGCGGCAGACCAGGTGGTGGTGGTGGTCGTCGGTGGAGCAGCGGCGGTAGACGGATTCGCCGTCGGCGGTGCGCAGGACGTCGACCTCGCCGGCGTCGGCGAGGGACTGCAGGGTGCGGTAGACCGTGGTGAGCCCGACCGAGTCGCCCTTGTGCTTGAGCATGTCGTGGAGCTCCTGAGCGCTGCGGAACTCCTCGACCTCCTGGAGGGCCGCCGACACGGCGGCCCGCTGCCGGGTGGCACGGCCCTTCACGGGCGGTCCAGCGGTCGTCACCGGGTGCCTCCTCACGTCTGTCGTCTGCGGCTTGCCGGGCCATTGTGCCAGCCCGGCCGGCCGGCGGTCAGACGCCGACCTCGTCGGTGGCCCCCCGGGTGGCCGGAATCTTGCACTCCGCCGGATCGGCGGCGGCCTGCGCCGCGGTGGCCGCTCGCGCGCGTCGCCGGGCCAGCGGCGTCGCCAGCGCGGTCAGCAGGACGAACGCGCCGATGGTGAGCAGCACGATCGTCGCGCCGGGCGGCACGTCCTGGTAGTACGAGGTGACCGTGCCGCCGATGGTCACGCTGACGCCGATGGCGACGGCGACCGCGAAGGTGGCGGCGAAGCTGCGGGTGAGCTGCTGTGCCGCGGCCACCGGGACCACCATCAGCGCCGACACCAGCAGCAGCCCGACGACGCGCATCGCGACCGTCACCGTCACCGCCGCCGTGACGGCCGTCAGCAGGTTCAGCGCGCGCACCGGCAGGCCGGTGACCCGGGCGAACTCCTCGTCCTGGCTGACCGCGAACAGCTGGCGGCGCAGGCCCAGGGTGACCAGGACCACGAAGGCGGCCAGCACGCAGATCGCGGTCACGTCGGACTCGGAGACCGTGGACAGGGAACCGAAGAGGTACGAGTTCAGGTTGGCGTTGGAGCCCGTCGGCGCGAGGTTGATGAACATCACGCCGCCGGCCATGCCGCCGTAGAAGAGCATGGCGAGGGCGATGTCGCCGCGGGTCCGGCCGTACCAGCGGATCAGCTCCATGAGGACCGCGCCGAGCACGGCGACCAGGGTGGCCATCCACACCGGGGACCAGGTGAGCAGGAAGCCGAGGCCGACGCCGGTCATCGCCACGTGGCCGATGCCGTCGCCCATGAGGGCCTGGCGGCGCTGGACCAGGTAGATGCCGACGGCGGGGGCGGTGATGCCGACCAGGACGGCGGCCAGCAGCGCCCGCTGCATGAAGGCGTAGTTCAGGATTTCCATGGGGGCCTTCTCAGCTCAGCAGTCCTGTGCGGATCGGTTCGGCGCCCGCCGGTGCGTGCGGGTGTACGTGGTCGTGGCCGGGCAGCGCGTGCTGGCCGACCGCCTTGGGGGGCGGGCCGTCGTGCAGGACGCAGCCGTCGCGCAGGACGACGGCCCGGTCGATCAGCGGCTCCAGGGGGCCCAGCTCGTGCAGGACGAGCAGGACGGTGGAGCCGGCCGCGACCTGCTCGCGCAGGGTTGCGGCGAGCACCTCCTGGCTGGCCAGGTCGACGCCGGCCATCGGCTCGTCCATGATCAGCAGCTCGGGTTCGGCGGCGAGCGCGCGGGCGATCAGCACCCGCTGGTGCTGGCCGCCGGAGAGGGCGTTCACGGAGTCCCTGGCCCTGTCCGCCATGCCGACCAGGTCGAGGGCGCGGCGTACGGCCTCGTGGTCGGCCTTGCGCAGGATGCCGAAGCGGGCCCGGGAGAGGCGGCCGGAGGAGACGACCTCGGTCACCGTCGCGGGGACGCCGCCCGCGGCCGTGGTGCGCTGCGGGACGTAACCCACGCGCGCCCAGTCGCCAAAGCGGCGGCGCGGGGTGCCGAACAGCTCGATCTCCCCGCCCGTGACCGGCACCTGGCCGATGACGGTGCGCACGGCGGTGGACTTGCCCGAGCCGTTGGCGCCGAGCAGGGCCACGACCTCGCCGCGGCCCACGGTGAGGTCGATGCCGCGCAGGACAGGGCGTGAGCCGAGTTCGGCGCGGACGCCGCGCAGGGATATGACGGGCTCGCTCATGCCGCCCTCCGGTGAGTCGATCATTTGGCTCCCAGGGCCGTCTGCAGGGCCTTGAGGTTGGCTTCCATGACCTGGAAGTAGTCGTCGCCGCGGGACTTGTCGGTGATGCCCTCGAGCGGGTCGAGGACGTCCGTCTTCAGGTTCGCGTCCTTGGCGACCGTCTTCGCGGTCCTGTCGCTGACGAGCGTCTCGTAGAAGACCGTGGAGACGCCGTCGGCCTTGGCCATCTTCTCAAGCTCCTTGACCCGGGCGGCGCTGGGCTCGGACTCGGGGCTGAGGCCGCTGATGGCCTCCTCGGTCAGTCCGTAGCGCTCGGCGAGGTAGCCGAAGGCGGCGTGCGTGGTGATGAACACCTTGGTGTCCGTGTCCTTCAGCCCGGTCTCGAACTTCGTGTTCAGCTCGCCGAGCTTCTTGACCAGGGCCTCGGTGTTCTTCTTGTAGTCGGCGGCGTGGTCGGGGTCGGCCTTTTCGAAGGCCTTGCCGACACCCTCGGCGACCTCGGCGTACTTGACCGGGTCGAGCCAGACGTGGGGGTCCTTGCCGCCGGCCTCGCCGCCGTGGTCGTGGCCGTGCTCTTCCTCGGTGTGCTCTTCCGCGTGCTCTTCCGCGTGCTCTTCCTCGTGGGCGGCCTCGCCCTCGTGGTCGTGGCCGCCGGCCTCGGCGCCGTGCTCCTCCAGGGAGGTCAGCGTGGCCGCGTCGATCTTCGTCTTGGCGCCGGACTGGCCGATGGCCTCGTCGACGGCGGGCTGGAGGCCCTTGAGGAAGAGCGCGGCGTCGGTCTCCTCCAGCTGCGCGCGCTGCTTGGTGCTGAGCTCCAGGTCGTGCGGCTCCTGGCCGGGCTGGGTCAGACTGTTGACGTTGACGTGCTCGCCGCCTATCTGCTCGGCGAGGAAGGCCATGGGGTAGAACGACGCGACGACGTCGAACTTGTCCGTGTTGCCCGCCGCCGCGCTGTCGCTGGAGCAGGCGGAAAGGGTCCCGAGGCCGAGTGCGGCGGCCGCGGTGACTGCTATGCCGGATATGCGGCGTCGTCGTACGTTCATGGCATTCATTTTCAACAAATATGGAAACGGTTGTCAACAAACGGCCGGTTCGGCGGGCGGGAGTCGGGCGGGGAGGCCAGGTGGGCCCCCGATTTGGTTGAGGGGCAGTCCGCGCCGGTAACCTGAAGCATTCTCTGGAAGCATCTCGTTTCGCCCGCCCGTCTCCCGACCAGCACCCCCCATCGAGGCGCTTCGCGCCGCACCAGTCAGTCACCGTCGTCGTAATGAAGAGAGCACCGTGGCCGCCGACAAGATCGACACCATCGTCAGCCTGAGCAAGCGCCGTGGCTTCGTATTCCCGTGCAGTGAGATCTACGGCGGTCAGCGCGCCGCCTGGGACTACGGGCCGCTGGGTGTCGAGCTCAAGGAGAACCTCAAGCGCCAGTGGTGGCGCTACATGGTCACCTCGCGCGAGGACGTCGTCGGTCTCGACTCGTCCGTGATCCTGGCCCCCGACGTCTGGGTGGCCTCCGGCCACGTCGCCACCTTCACGGACCCGCTGACCGAGTGCACCTCCTGCCACAAGCGGTTCCGCGCGGACCACCTGGAGGAGGCCTACGAGGAGAAGAAGGGCCGCGCCCCGGAGAACGGCCTGGCGGACCTCAACTGCCCCAACTGCGGCAACAAGGGCACCTTCACCGAGCCCAAGCAGTTCTCGGGTCTGCTCTCCACCCACCTCGGCCCCACCCAGGACAGCGGCTCCGTCGCCTACCTGCGGCCCGAGACCGCGCAGGGCATCTTCACCAACTTCGCCCAGGTGCAGACCACTTCGCGCCGCAAGCCGCCTTTCGGTATCGCCCAGATGGGCAAGTCCTTCCGCAACGAGATCACGCCCGGCAACTTCATCTTCCGCACCCGCGAGTTCGAGCAGATGGAGATGGAGTTCTTCGTCAAGCCGGGCGAGGACGAGAAGTGGCAGGAATACTGGATGGAGCAGCGCTGGAACTGGTACACCGGCCTCGGTCTCCGTGAGGAGAACATGCGCTGGTTCGAGCACCCGGCCGAGAAGCTCTCCCACTACTCCAAGCGCACCGCCGACATCGAGTACCGCTTCCAGTTCGGCGGCAGCGAGTGGGGCGAGCTGGAGGGTGTCGCCAACCGGACGGACTACGACCTCTCCTCGCACGCCAAGGCCTCCGGCCAGGACCTCTCCTACTTCGACCAGGAGGCCGGCGAGCGCTGGACGCCGTACGTCATCGAGCCGGCGGCCGGTGTGGGGCGCGCGATGCTCGCCTTCCTGCTCGACGCGTACATCGAGGACGAGGCCCCGAACGCCAAGGGCAAGCTGGAGAAGCGCACGGTGCTGCGCCTGGACCCGCGCCTGGCGCCGGTGAAGGTCGCGGTGCTGCCGCTGTCCCGCAACCCGGAGCTGTCGCCGAAGGCCAAGGGTCTCGCCCAGGCGCTGCGGCAGAACTGGAACATCGACTTCGACGACGCCGGTGCGATCGGGCGCCGTTACCGGCGCCAGGACGAGATCGGTACGCCGTTCTGCGTGACGGTGGACTTCGACACGCTGGACGACAACGCGGTGACCGTGCGGGAGCGGGACACGATGAAGCAGGAACGCGTGTCGCTGGACCAGATCGAGGGGTACCTGGCCTCCCGGCTGGTCGGCTGCTGACGTTCGCCGCCGTCGGCGTACCAGGGGGCTCCGTCCCCTGGACCCCCGGCCTTCGCCCACCCTCCATCCGACTCGGTCGGGCGGAGGGTGGGCGTTTTCGGTATTGGTCCCCCATGGCGGTGGCTCATTGGCCCTGTAAGGCGGGGCCGTGCCGACGTCAGGGTGGTGGCCATGAGCATCGCCTTTCTGCTGACCACCCTCGTGGTCGTCGCCACCCCCGGCACCGGGGTCGTCTACACTCTCGCCGCCGCCCTCTCGCGCGGACGTCGCGCGAGCGTCGTCGCCGCCCTCGGGTGCGCGCTCGGTATCGTGCCGCACCTGCTGGCCACCGTCACCGGTGTCGCGGCGGTGCTGCACGCCAGTGCCACCGCCTTCCAGGTCCTCAAGTACGCCGGTGTGGCCTACCTCCTGTACATGGCCTGGGCCACCCTCCGGGACAAGCAGGCGCTCGCCGTGGGCGACGAGCGGGCCGAGCCCGTTCCGGCCGGGCGGGTGATCCTGCGAGGCGTGCTGATCAACATCCTCAACCCGAAGCTGACCCTGTTCTTCTTCGCCTTCCTGCCGCAGTTCGTGGACCCGGGCCAGGCCGGCGCCCTGCCGCGCATGCTGGTGCTGGGCGTCGTGTTCATGCTGGTGACGTTCGTCGTGTTCGCCGGGTACGGGATCCTGGCCGCGTCCGTGCGCGACCACGTCATCTCCCGGCCGCGGGTGATGGCGGGGCTGCGGCGGAGCTTCGCCGGGTCGTTCGTGGCGCTGGGGGCGAAGCTGGCGTTCACGGCCCGGTAGCGCTCGGCGGCCTCGTGCAGCGGCCTTTCGGGAGCGCGCGCCGACATCGTCGGGATGAGTGCCCGAAGTGCGGGAACCCGGAGAAATGCGGAAGGTGATGTTCCCAGGGTTTCCACAGCTTGCACGAGCTTGCACAGGGCGAGGACGAACAGCCATGGCTGAGCAGAAGTCGGCGCAGACGCTCCCGAGGCCGTTGCACGCGGCCGCATCGGCGCTGCGGAAGGTGCCGGGCGCCGGGACGGTCGGGAGGGCCGCCGAGGGCGCGCTGGACAGGATCGGGGCCGTGTCGCCGCGCGGGCGGCGCGTGGTCGTGTACACGGGGGCCGGGGTGCTGGGCATCGCCGGACTGGTGGAGTGGCCGGTGGCGGCCACCGGGGCGGCGGTGGCCTGGCTGACGCGGCCACGGCCCAAGGAGTCCCCGGCCGGGGACGTCGCGCGGGTGGTCGGCGGCAGGGCGGCAACCTCCGGCGGGGACCAGGAGGAAGGCCCGCGGAAGGCCGGTACGGCAGCCACGGGTACGGCGGAGAAGACCCCCGCACGGCGGAGTACCGCCAAGAAGACCGCGGGCACGCAGGGCGCCGCCAGGAAGAGCCCGGCCGCGAAGAGCACGGCGGGGTCGAGTGCCGCCGGAAAGAGCACGGCGAAGACGAGCGCGGCGAAGACGAGCGCGGCGAAGACCGGCGCCGCCAAGAAGACCACGGCCAAGGCGAGCACGGCCAGGAAGAGTGCCGCCAAGAAGACCGCCGGCACGCAGGGCGCCGCCAAGAAGAGCCCGGCCACGAAGAGCACCGCGAAGACGGGCCCGGCGAAGACGAGCACGGCCAGGAAGAGCGCCGCCAAGAAGACCACGGCCGGTGCCTCCAGGAGTACGTCCTCCCGGAGCGCGTCCTCCCGGGGCACATCCAAAGCCAAGGCGTCCGCCGGCCGGCCCACCGCTCCCGCGGGCGGCCGGAGCCGGAAGACGGCCGCGTCCACCCGGAAGGCGGGCTGAGAGACAGCGATGGTCGGTGGACTTCTGACGCGCTCCCAGGGCGCCGTCACCGGATTCGTCCTGGCCGGGCCCCGGCTGCTCGCGCGCGGCACCGCGCCCGCGGTGGGTGCCGCGGCCGGCGCCGTGGCGGGCACCGCGCGGGCCGGGGTGCGCGGCGCGGACTTCGCGGCACGGGCGGCACGGGTCGCCCGCGCGGCGCTGCCGGGCGGCACCCCGGACTGGCGGGCCGGACACCGGGCGCACGTCGCGCTCCGGCCGGCCGCGACGGAGAAGGTGCGCCGGGCCGGCGGCACGGAACGCGTGGCGCGGCGGGTGGCGGCGGCACTGGCCGAGCACCCGGACGTGGTGCTCGCCTACTGGGACACCGGCCTCGCCCGGCTCGTCGTGACCGCCACCGAGGAGGCACTGACCGACCGGGTGGTGGACCGGGCCACCGAACTCGCCGAGGAGCACGGACTGACCCGGGCGGAGCAACGGGGCCCGGGAGATCCGGTGGAGGAGCTCGCCCACCCCGGCGACCCGGCCTCCGTACGCGTCGCGGCCACGGCCCTCGGGGCCGACGTGCTGGGCATCGCCGCCGCCCTGACCGGCGCGCGCCTGCGGCTGCCGCCCTCGCCGCGCCTGGTGACGGCCGTGGCGACGCTGCTGCGCGAGAACCCGACTTTCCGCGCCTGGCTGCGTGCGCGGCTCGGCGCCCACCGCATGGACGTGGCCCTGGCCGTCGCCAACGCGGCCGTGCACGGCGCCGGCCAGAGCTACACCTCACTGGTGCTCGACGGGGCCCTGCGCGCGTGCCAGCTGACGGAGGCGGTGACCCGGACGGCGACCTTCGAGGTCGTCCACGACCGGCTGTGCGCCCCGGGCCGGGACAGCCTGCCCGCCGACCCCGCCCTGCGCCCCGCGCTGCGGAGCTCCCCGGCGCAGGACTACGCCGCCCACGCCTCGACCGGCAGTGTGGCGGGCGCGGCGGCGACCCTGCTGGTCAAGCACGACGTGGCCGAGGCCGCCGAAGCGGTGCTCGCCGGCTCGCCCAAGGCCGCGCGCTACGGGCCCGCCGCCTTCCACGCCGTACTGAGCGCCGCGCTGTCCCGGACCGGTGTGCTCGTACGCGACCCCGAACGGCTGCGGCAGCTGGAGATGGCGGCCACCGTCGTCCTGCACCCCAGCGCGTTGCGGGCACCGGACGCGGGCGCCGACCCGTGGACCGAGGACGTGCTGGACGCGGCGCGGCGCGCGGGACTGCGCGTGGTGATGGTGGAGGACCCGGCGCTGGCCGACTTCACCGGCCTCGCGGACCAGGTGGTCAGCGGGAAGCGGCCGCTGCGCGAGGTCGTGGACGAACTGCGTGCCGAGGGCGGTGTGATCACCGTCGTACGGCCCCGGCCGGGCGACGACGAGACGGTGACGGCCGGGCTGCTCGGCGCAGACGTGGCCGTCGCGCTGGCCGACGCGGACGCCCCGGTGGCCTGGGGGGCGGACGTCATCGCTCCGCAGGGGCTCGCCGACGTGTGGCGGCTGCTGCGGGCGGTGCCGGCGGCCCGCGCGATCGGACGCCGGTCGCAGACGCTGGCCCGGTCCGGGGCCGCGCTGTCCGGGCTGCTGGTGGCGGTCGGTGAGGCGCGCGGCAAGGGCGGCAACGGGGGCGGGGGCGCCGCGTCGGCGCTGTCCGGGCTGCGGCACGCGCCCGTCGACGTGAGCGCGGCGGCGGCCCTGCTGTCCGGGACGCGCGCCGCGCTCGGCGTGGCGATGGCCCGCGCCCCGCACCCCCGGGCGCGGGTGGCGTGGCACACGCTCGACCCCACGGGCGTACGGGAGCGCCTGGCGCGGGAGAAGGAGCCGGAGCCGTCCCTCGTCGAACAGGTGACGGCCAGGATGCGCGGGGCGGCCGACCGGGCGGGCCGCGTGCCCGTGCTCGCGCCGGTGAAGTGGACGTGGCAGCTGGGGCAGGCCGTGCGGGGGGAGCTGGACGACCCGCTGACACCGGTGCTGGCGGTCGGCTCGGCGGCCGAGGCGATCCTCGGCTCCGTCATGGACGCGCTGCTCGTCGTCGGCGCCCTCGACCTGAACGCGCTGGTCGGCGGCTTCCAGCGGCTGCGGGCCGAACGGGCGCTGTCCGGGCTGCTCGCCCAGCAGAAGCAGAAGGCGCGGGTCTCCGAGAAGGAGACGCACGACCCCTCGGCCGAGCCCCGCGTCGTGGACGCGGCCAAGCTCCACCCGGGCCACATCGTCGACCTCAAGGCGGACGACGTCGTCCCCGCCGACGCCCGGCTGCTGTGGGAGGACGGCCTGGAGGTCGACGAGTCCGCGCTCACCGGCGAGTCGCTGCCGGTGGACAAGTGCGTGGACCCGGTGACGAACGCGCCCGTCGCCGAGCGGCACTGCATGGTCTTCGAGGGCACGACCGTGGTGGCCGGCCGCGCCCAGGCCGTCGTCGTGGACACGGGGGAGCACACCGAGGCCGCCCGGGCGGTCTCGCTGGCCGCCCGTACGCCGTCGGCGGCCGGAGTGCAGGCCAGGCTCCAGGAACTCACCCGCAAGGCGCTCCCGCTCACCCTCGCCGGCGGAGCCGCGGTGACCGGCCTCTCGCTGCTGCGCGGAACCCCGATCCGGCAGGCAGTCGCCGGCGGTGTCTCGGTCGCGGTGGCCGCCGTGCCCGAAGGGCTGCCGCTGGTGGCGACGGTGGCGCAACTGGCGGCGGCCCGCCGGCTCAGCCGCCACGGCGTCCTCGTCCGCACCCCGCGCACGCTGGAGGCGCTGGGCCGCATGGACACCATCTGCTTCGACAAGACGGGCACGCTCACCGAGAACAAGCTGCGGCTGACACGGGTCGCCGGCGGCGACGGCACGGTCCGCAAGGCGGGCGACCCGGACGCCGCCGACGCCGTACGGGTCGCCGCGCGCGCCTGCCCCCGCCTGAACGGCGACGGCGCCCGCCCCACCCACGCCACCGACGAGGCCGTCCTCGACGCCGCCGGGGACGACCCGGGGTGGACGCAGGAGGAGGGCCTGCCCTTCGAGACCTCGCGCGGCTACGCCGCCGCCGTCGGACGGGACGGCGACGGCGCGCCGGTGCTGGTGGTCAAGGGCGCCCCGGAGACCGTGCTGCCCGCCTGCGCCGACCTGCCGCCGCACGCCTCCGAGGTGGCGCAGAGCCTGGCCCGCGACGGGCTGCGCATCATCGCGGTGGCCTCCCGGCCCCTGCGCAAGGGCGAGAAGGCGGCCGACGTACTCGAACAGCCGCCTCAGAAGCTGGAGTTCACGGGGATGCTCGGGCTGGCCGACGTGGCCCGCGAGACGTCCCCGGCGCTGGTGCGCGGACTGCGCGAGGCGGGCGTACGGCCCGTGGTGCTGACCGGCGACCATCCGCAGACCGCCCACGCCATCGCCGTCGACCTGGGCTGGCCCGAGGACGCGGTCGTGGTCACCGGCGACGAACTCGCCGCCGCCGACCGCACGGCCCGCTCCCGGATGCTGCGCGACGCGGACGTCGTCGCTCGGGTGGCGCCCGAGCAGAAACTCCAGGTCATCGAGTCCCTGCGGGACGCCGGACGGGTCGTCGGCATGGTCGGCGACGGAGCCAACGACGCCGCCGCCATCCGCGCCGCCGACATCGGCGTCGGCATCAGCGCCCGCGGCTCGGCCGCCGCCCGCAACGCCGCCGACCTGGTCGTCACCGGCGACGACCTGCTCGTCCTGGTGGAGGCGGTCCGGGAGGGCCGGGCCCTGTGGCGCAGCGTCGCCGACGCCATCGCCATCCTGATCGGCGGCAACGCGGGCGAGGTCGGCTTCGGCATCCTCGGCACCGTCCTCGGCGGCTCCGCCCCGCTGTCCACCCGCCAGATGCTGCTGGTCAACCTGTTCACGGACCTGTTCCCCGCGATGGCGGTGGCGGTGACGGAGACGGGGGACCCCGAGCAGGAGGAGAACGACGCGGGCACCCCGCTCGGCACGGCGGTGCTGGGCGAGCCCCTGATCCGCCAGATCCGGCACCGGGCGCTCACCACGGCCCTCGGCGCGACCGCCGCCTGGCTGTTCGGCCGCTTCACGCCGGGCACGCGGCGCCGCTCGACGACGATGGCCCTGTGCGCCGTGGTCGGCACCCAGCTCGCCCAGACCCTGGCCGACCGCCGCGGCAGCCGCCTGGTCCAGGTCACGTCGCTGGGCTCCGCCGCCGCCCTGGTCGCCCTGGTCCAGACACCGGGCGCCAGCCAGCTCTTCGGCTGCACCCCGCTGGGCCCCCTCGCCTGGGCGGGCGTGGCCGCGGCGATCATCCTGGCACTGGCGGGCCAGCGAGCGCTCCCGCAGATGGAGGAGACGGTCGTGAAGTACTGGCCGAAGCTGGCGGAGCGGCTGCCGGCGGTGCGGTGATGCGGTGACGCGGGGACCGCCGCCACGGCCAGCGCGAGCACCGTCCCGTGTGCGTGACAATGGACAGATGTCCACGCCCACCACGCCCGCCCCCAGCACCACCACCCGGCCGTTGCAGGTCGGCCCGCACACCGTCGCGCCGCCCGTCGTGCTGGCGCCGATGGCCGGGATCACCAACGCGCCCTTCCGCACCCTGTGCAGGGAGTTCAGCGGGGGCAAGGGCCTGTTCGTGAGCGAGATGATCACCACCCGGGCGCTGGTCGAGCGCAACGAGAAGACCATGCAGCTGATCCACTTCGACGCGACCGAGACGCCGCGCTCGATCCAGCTGTACGGCGTCGACCCGGTGACCGTCGGCAAGGCCGTCCGCATGATCGCGGAGGAGGGCCTCGCCGACCACATCGACCTGAACTTCGGCTGCCCGGTGCCCAAGGTGACCCGCAAGGGCGGCGGCTCGGCGCTCCCGTACAAGCGGAACCTGCTGCGGGCCATCGTCCGCGAGGCCGTCACCGGCGCCGGTGACCTCCCCGTCACCATGAAGATGCGCAAGGGCATCGACGACGACCACCTGACCTACCTCGACGCCGGGCGGATCGCCGTCGAGGAGGGCGTGAGTGCCATCGCGCTGCACGGCCGCACCACCGCCCAGCACTACGGCGGCACCGCCGACTGGGAGGCCATCGCCCGCCTGAAGGAGCACGTGCCGGAGATCCCCGTGCTCGGCAACGGCGACATCTGGTCCGCCGAGGACGCGCTGCGGATGGTGCGGGAGACCGGCTGCGACGGTGTCGTGGTCGGCCGCGGGTGCCTGGGACGGCCGTGGCTCTTCGCCGACCTGGTCGCCGCCTTCGAGGGGCGTACTCAGGACTTCGTACGGCCCACCCTGCGCGAGGTCGCCGACGTGATGGTCCGGCACGCCACCCTGCTCGGCGAGTGGATCGGCGACGAGGCGCGCGGCGTCATCGACTTCCGCAAGCACGTCGCCTGGTACCTCAAGGGCTTCGCGGTCGGCTCCGACATGCGCAAGCGGCTCGCGATCACCTCCTCCCTGGAGGCACTGCGTGCCGGGCTGGACGAACTCGACCTCGACCAGCCCTGGCCCACCGGCGCCGACGGCCCCCGCGGCCGCACCTCCGGCAACAACCGGGTGGTCCTGCCGGACGGCTGGCTGAAGGACCCGTACGACTGCGCGGGCGTCGGCGAGGACGCCGAGCTGGACACCTCCGGCGGCTGATCAGCCCCCGGTGGGGTGCGGGGTGGAGCCGTACGCCGTCAGGAAGCGGTCGCGGAAGGAGCTCATCCGCCACACCGGGGCGTCCGGGGCGGGTTCGAGACCCTCCGTCCAGTTCCAGCCGTCGATCGCGTCGAGCACCTCCGGGTCCTTGGCCACGATCGAGACGGGGACGTCCCGGCCCGCCCCGTCGCCGCTGACGCGGGCGAGCGGCTGGTGGTCGCCGAGGAAGACGAGGACGGTGTCGTCGGTGCCGTAGCGCTCCAGCCACTGGAGGAGGCTGGTGAGCGAGTACTCGACCGACCTGCCGTACTCCTCCTTCGACCGGGCGGGGTCGGCGATGACGTCGGACGCCTCCACCCCCGACGCCTCGATGCCGTCGAACACCGAGCCGTCGCCGATGTCGTCCCAGTCGACCATCTCCGGGAGCGGCGCCCAGGGCTGGTGGCTGGAGGTCAGGATGATCTCGGCCATCAGCCGCTTGTCGCGCTTCCTGCCGTGCTCCAGGCGCTGGAAGGCCTCCAGCGCGTACTGGTCGGGCATGGTCGACCAGCTGAACTTCGGGCCCTCGTACCCGACGTCGAACGCGTCGTAGACCTTGTCGAGCCCGTACCACTCCGCCTCCGGCCAGGCCTTCTGCACACCCGGCATGACGCCGACCGTGTCCCAGTCGCCGGTCCTGCGGAACGCCTCGGTGAGGGTGAGGTGGTCGCCGGCGGTGACGGTGCGGTAGCGCTGCTGGTTGTCGACCCACAGGCCCGACATGAACGTGGAGTGGCCGAGCCAGCTGCCGCCCCCGAACGTCGCCGACGTCAGCCAGCCGCTCCGCGCCCGGTAACCCGCCCCGGCCAGGGCCCGCGCACCCGTGTCGAGGGTCCGGCGGACACCCGGTGCCACGACCGGGTCCGCCAGGGCGCTGCGGCCGTAGCTCTCGATGAACGTGAAGACCACGTCCTTGCCGCGCAGCTCCGGCACCAGCTGCGCGCCGGGCGTGGCGCCGAAGCGGTCCGCCCGCGCCTCCTTCGCGAACGCCGCCTCGTCCCGCAGCGTGTCCGCCACCCGGTGCGCCTGCGCCCGGACGGCCGCCGTGGCGCTCGTGGTGGCGACCGGCACGCCGAAGGTCTGCACGCCCAGCGCCGCGCAGGTCATCCACACGGTGGCCGCCATCAGCGCCCCGCGGGCCGCCCGCTCCCGGTCGGCGGCGAGCAGCTCGCCGAGCCGGACCGCTGCCAGCGACATGAGCACCAGCAGGAGCAGGACCGCCGCGACCGCGCCCACCGCCGCCCAGGCCGCCGCCGCCCCGCCCATCGAGTCCGCCACGTACGACCGGGCGTCGTCCAGCAGGCCCCAGTCCAGGACGACGTCGAAGCCCCGCCCCAGGTACTCGGTGAACCCCATGTCGAGCAGGTTCAGCACGGTCAGGGCGCCGAGTCCGAGCCCGGACAGCGCCGACAGCACCAGGCGGGGCACGCGCGGCACGCAGAGCAGCAGCACCGCCGCGACGACCGCCTCCACCGGGATCCGCGCGAACCGGTTCGGCTCCAGGGCGGCGAGGCTGTTGGGCAGCAGCAGCGCCCCGAGCACGAGAGAGGCGGCGAGGGCGGTCGTGGTCCGGCGCACGGCGACGGCGGTGCGCGGGTACCGGGTGCGCCAGGCACGCCAGTGGCCCGGGCGGGACCCGGGGGAGGGGAGCGCGGTGGCGGGCCCGGGTGTGCCGTCGGGGTCCCCGGAGGTCCGCGGTGGCCGGCGGAAAGGTGTGATGACAGGCACCCGGAGGTCCTTCCGTACGAAACCCGGTGGAACGGCGGACCCGGCGAGGGGGCCGGGTCCGCCGCACTGTCGTACGTCCGCCACGAGCGGTCCGTTCACGCGTCCGCATGGTGAAACCCGACGGCCTGTGGCAGCGTGATTCTCGCCACCTCTGATAGAGGCTGTGCTCAGATGAGCGGATCTTGGACGGTTCTACTTCTCCAAGGTGTGGCACTGAGTGCCACACCTTGATCGTTCATCGATCGAACTCAAACGTGGGGAATGGTGCTCGAATGAGCGCAGGGCGGTGCATCTGGAAGTTCATTCGTTCAAGAAGTGAAAACACAAGTCGTCGGTCGCTTGCCAAGCCTTGACTTTCGATCCGCTGGCGGACGAGTGGTTACAGGCGCATGACGCGCAAGTGGACGTACCCATGGGCCTTTGATCTGGGTACATTCCTCGCCGTCAGGGCAGCCACCGCGTCCTCGAGGAGTCGAGACCCGTGTCGGAAAACAAAGAACCCCAGGTAGCGAACACGGCGAAGTTCGTTTACGACTTCACCGAGGGCAACAAGGACCTCAAGGACCTCCTCGGCGGCAAGGGTGCCAACCTCGCCGAGATGACCAACCTGGGCCTTCCGGTCCCTCCCGGCTTCACCATCACCACCGAGGCCTGCAAGACCTACCTCGACAGCGGCGAGGAACCGGCGGCACTGCGTGACGAGGTGAGTGCGCACCTCGACGCCCTCGAAGAGAAGATGGGCAAGAAGCTCGGCCAGGCCGACGACCCCCTCCTCGTGTCGGTCCGCTCCGGAGCCAAGTTCTCCATGCCCGGCATGATGGACACGGTCCTCAACATCGGCCTCTCCGACAAGTCCGTGCAGGGCCTCGCCCAGCAGGCCGGCGACGACCGCTTCGCCTGGGACTCCTACCGCCGCCTCATCCAGATGTTCGGCAAGACCGTCCTCGGCGTCGACGGCGACCTCTTCGAGGAGGCGCTGGAGGCGGCGAAGGCGGCCAAGAAGGTCACGGTCGACACCGAGCTGGAGGCCGCCGACCTCAAGAAGCTCGTCACCAAGTTCAAGAAGATCGTCAAGACCGAGGCCGGCCGGGACTTCCCGCAGGACCCGCGCGAGCAGATGGACCTCGCCATCAAGGCCGTCTTCGACTCCTGGAACGGCGAGCGCGCCAAGCTCTACCGCCGCCAGGAGCGCATCCCGCACGACCTCGGCACCGCCGTCAACGTCTGCTCCATGGTCTTCGGCAACCTGGGCCCCGACTCGGGCACCGGCGTCGCCTTCACCCGCGACCCCGCCTCCGGCCACCAGGGCGTCTACGGCGACTACCTGCAGAACGCCCAGGGCGAGGACGTCGTCGCGGGCATCCGCAACACCGTCGCCCTCGCGGAGCTGGAGTCGATCGACAAGAAGTCGTACGACCAGCTGATGCGGATCATGGAGACGCTGGAGAACCACTACCTGGACCTCTGCGACATCGAGTTCACCATCGAGCGCGGCCAGCTGTGGATGCTCCAGACCCGCGTCGGCAAGCGCACGGCGGGCGCCGCCTTCCGCATCGCCACCCAGCTCGTCGACCAGGGCCTGATCGACGAGGCCGAGGCCCTCCAGCGCGTCAACGGCGCCCAGCTCGCGCAGCTGATGTTCCCGCGCTTCGACGACGACGCCAAGGTCGAGAAGGTCGGCCGGGGCATCGCCGCCTCGCCGGGCGCGGCGGTCGGCAAGGCCGTCTTCGACTCGTACACCGCCGTCAAGTGGTCCCGCTCCGGCGAGAAGGTCATCCTGGTCCGCCGCGAGACCAACCCCGACGACCTGGACGGCATGATCGCCGCCGAGGGCATCCTGACCTCGCGCGGCGGCAAGACCTCCCACGCGGCCGTCGTCGCGCGCGGCATGGGCAAGACCTGTGTCTGCGGCGCCGAGGAGCTGGAGGTCGACACCAAGCGCCGCCGGATGACCGTCCCCGGCGGGCACGTCGTCGAGGAGGGCGACGTCATCTCCATCGACGGCTCCTCCGGCAAGGTCTACCTGGGCGAGGTCCCCGTCGTGCCCTCCCCGGTCGTCGAGTACTTCGAGGGCCGCATGCACGCGGGCGCCGAGGACGCCGACGAGCTGGTCGAGGCCGTGCACCGCATCATGGCCTTCGCCGACCGCAAGCGCCGGCTGCGGGTGCGCGCCAACGCCGACAACGCCGAGGACGCGCTGCGCGCCCGCCGCTTCGGCGCCCAGGGCATCGGCCTGTGCCGCACCGAGCACATGTTCCTCGGCGACCGGCGCGAGCTGGTGGAGCGGCTGATCCTCGCCGACACGGAGGCCGAGCGCGAGGAGTCCCTGAAGGCGCTGCTCCCGCTCCAGAGGAAGGACTTCGTCGAACTGTTCGAGGCGATGGACGGCCTGCCGGTCACCGTCCGCCTGCTGGACCCGCCGCTGCACGAGTTCCTGCCGGACATCACCGAGCTGTCGGTCCGCGTCGCGCTCGCCGAGTCCCGTCAGGAGCCGCACGAGAACGAGCTGCGCCTGCTCCAGGCCGTGCACCGGCTGCACGAGCAGAACCCGATGCTGGGCCTGCGCGGCGTCCGTCTCGGCCTGGTCATCCCCGGCCTGTTCACCATGCAGGTGCGGGCGATCGCCGAGGCCGCGGCCGAGCGCAAGGCGGCCAAGGGCGACCCGCGTGCCGAGATCATGATCCCGCTGGTCGGCACCGTCCAGGAGCTGGAGATCGTCCGCGACGAGGCCGACCAGGTCATCGCCGAGGTCGAGGCGGCCACGGGCGCGAAGCTCAAGCTGTCCATCGGCACGATGATCGAGCTGCCGCGCGCCGCGCTGACCGCCGGGCAGATCGCCGAGGCCGCCGAGTTCTTCTCCTTCGGCACCAACGACCTGACCCAGACCGTGTGGGGCTTCAGCCGCGACGACGTCGAGGCCAGCTTCTTCACGGCCTACCTGGAGAAGGGCATCTTCGGCGTCTCCCCGTTCGAGACCATCGACAAGGACGGCGTCGGCTCGCTGGTCGCCGCCGCCGCGAAGGCCGGCCGCGCCACCCGCCCCGACCTGAAGCTCGGTGTCTGCGGCGAGCACGGCGGCGACCCCGAGTCGGTCCACTTCTTCCACGAGGTGGGTCTGGACTACGTCTCCTGCTCCCCCTTCCGGATCCCGGTGGCCCGGCTGGAGGCTGGCCGGGCGGCGTCGCGGTCGAAGGGCAGCGACCACCGCTGAGCCCCTGAGCGGGGCCTCATGCCCCGGAGCCGCCGTCTGTCACCCGACCACCCTCACCGATCGGCGGCGGCTCCGGACCACGAGAAGAGGCGGCACCCGTGCGGGGGTGCCGCCTCTCGCACGGGCGGCGGCAGCCGTACGGGGTGCCGCCTCTCCCGCGGAAAGGCACGGCCGGGGCCACCGGAACCCTGGGAGTACGACCGGGGGCGCCTGTGCGTACAGTTTGGGAATTCTGCCAGCACGAGATTCACCGGAACGGGTGGGGAATGACCCAGACGAACTACAGCGAGCCGGTTCCCGCGGCTGATTCGGGCGGCGGCGAGGAGCGGATCGTACCGGGACCGTTGTCGTCGCCGAGCGCTGTGGAGGCGAAAGCGGCCGAGGCCGGACCGGTGGTCCGCAAGGACCGGCTCGCGGCGCTGGACGGGCTGCGGTTCCTCGCGGCGCTGGCGGTGGTCTTCTTCCACTTCGTCGGCCAGAAGCCCAAGACGATGGAGTGGATCTGGGGCCGCCCGTACCAGGAGATCTTCCCCGAGGCGCACGGCTACTTCGCGTTCGGACGGCTCGGCGTCGACCTGTTCTTCCTGATCAGCGGCTTCGTCATCTGCATGAGCGCGTGGGGACGCACCCCGCGGGACTTCTTCATATCGCGCGTCACCCGCCTGTACCCGATGTACTGGGTGGCGATCGTGGTGTCCGCGTGCGTGATCTACCTCGTCGACACCCCGTTCGGGCACCCCAGCCCGCGGATGCTCTTCGCCAACTTCACGATGCTGCAGACCCCGCTCGGGGTGGACAATCTCGATTCCGTCTACTGGACGCTCTGGCCGGAGCTCTGCTTCTACCTCACCTTCTCGGTCGTGGTGTGGAAGGGCCTCACCTACCAGCGAGTGGTGATCTTCTGCGGGTTGTGGACGGTCGCCGCGGTGCTGGCACCCAGCGCCGACATGCCGTTGCTGAAGCTGCTGGTGAACCCGCCGTCCGCCCCGTACTTCATCGCGGGCATGGCCTTCTACCTGATGTACCGCTACCGGCCGACCCCGCTGCTGTGGGGCATCGTCGCCATGTCGTGGCTGCTGGGGCTGCACTTCCTGCTGACGCCGGGCGGCGGCCGCATCAGCTGGGGGGACTGGGCGCCGTGGCGTGGCTGGCTGATCCTGCTGGTCACGGTGTTCTTCCTGCTGATCGCCGTGATCGCGCTCGGCTGGACCAGCCGGATCAGCTGGCGCGGGCTGACCGTGGCCGGGACGCTGACCTTCCCGCTGTACCTGCTGCACGACATCATCGGCGTGACCGTCCTGCACCGCTTCGGCGACCGTGCCGACCCCTGGGCCGTGGTCGGAATGACCGTCGTCGGCCTGGTCGCGCTGTCGTACGTCGCGCAGCGGTTCGTCGAGCGTCCCGTGGCCCGGGCCGCGCGGCGCTGGCTCAGCAGCGCCGCGTTCAGCCTGAAGCCGCCGCCGCGCCGCTGAGCACACGTCGGGGGCCGGAGCCCGCGCCGCCGATCACACGGCGGGCGGGCGCCGGTGGGAGCGTGCGGCGTCAGCGGGCGCCGTTGCTCCGGCGCCGGTTCACCGCCAGGAGCAGTCCGCCGCCGGCGAGGACGACGGCCGCGCCGCCCGCCGCGATGTACGGCGTGCTGTCGTCGCCGCCGGTCTCGGCCAGGCCGGTGCCCTGCTGCCCGGCGGCCTCCTTCGCGCCCGCCTCGCCGCTCCCGGACTTCTCCGCGCCCTTGGAGCCCGCGCCGTCGTCGGTCTCCTTGTCGCCGGCGGGCACGAAGTCCGCGGGCGGCTGGTCGCAGCCGACGCCGTCCTTGTCGCGGTCCAGACGCTCGGCGTAGTGCTCGTCGCCCTTCTTGATGTCGGAGTACCCGGCGTCGTACGCCTCGGTGCAGTTCTTGAACGGGTGGGTGCCTTCGTGGGCCTGGGCGGCGGTCGGCAGGGCGGCCAGGGCCAGCGCGGCGACGGCCACGGCGGCGGGCTTGCGGAGCAGGTTCATCGAGAGTCCCGGGGCTGGTGTGGATGAGCGGATATGAGGTGACGAAGCTAGTGAGGTGCCGAAGGTGTGGTGGTCGTATGAAGGACTCGTGATACGAACGTGACGTGACCGGACGGTAACTCTCCGCTCCGGAGCGCCGGAGCGTACGGTGAGAGACGTCCGGACCAGGGAAGGAGCCGCTGATGACCGGCTGGAACGTGGGCGACATGCCCGGCCTGGACGGGCGCGTCGCCGTCGTCACCGGCGCCAACGGCGGCCTCGGCTACGTGGTGGCCCGGGAACTGGCACGCAAGGGAGCGTGCGTGGTGCTCGCCTGCCGCAGCGGGGCGAGGGGGAACGCCGCCGTCGAGCGGCTCCTCGGCGAGGTGCCGGACGCCGCCGTGGAACTGGCGCGGCTGGACCTCGGGGACCTGGCCTCCGTCCGCGAGTTCGCGTACGCACTGCCCTACGAGCGTGTCGACCTCCTCGTCAACAACGCCGGGGTGATGGCGCTGCCCCACGGGACGACGACGGACGGCTTCGAGACGCAGTTCGGCGTCAACCACCTGGGTCACTTCGCCCTCACCGGGCTGCTGCTGCCCACCATGCTCGCCACGCCGGGCGCCCGCGTCGTGACCGTCTCCAGCTTCCTGCACACGCTGGCCAACATCGATCCGCGCGACCTCAACAACGTACGGCGGTACGGGCGCTGGACCGCCTACGCCCGCTCCAAGTCCGCCAACCTGCTCTTCACCCACGAGCTGGCCCGCCGGCTCGCGGCACGGGACGGCGGGGCGGACCTGTGCGCGGTCGCCGCCCACCCGGGGTACGCGGAGACCGGCCTGCTGACCGCCGGCCCCCGTGCCGAGGGGCGCCGGGTCGCCGAGCGGCTGATGACGCTCGCGGGCCGCATCGTCGCCCAGAGCGCCGAGGCGGGCGCGCTGCCCGTCCTGTACGCCGCGACCGCGCCCGGCGTACCCGCCGACTCCTTCACCGGACCGTCCTTCGCGATGTGGCGCGGGGCGCCCGCCCCCTCCTGGCGGGCGCCCTGGACCACCGACGACGCGATGGGGGAGCGGCTGTGGGCCGCCTCCGAGCGGCTCACGGGTGTCACCTACGAGGCGCTGAAAGGCTGAGGCCGGGCAGGAAACCGACAGCCGCCCCGGGGGGTCAGGCCGTCTGCCCGCCGTCCACCACCAGGTCGGTGCCCACCACCGACGCCGCGTCGTCCGACGCCAGGTAGAGCACGGCCGCCGCGACCTCCGCCACCTGGGACACCCGGCCGAGCGGCGTCTCGCTCCTCATCCGCTCGGCCCGCTCCGCCTCCGTCTCGCCGGGCCGCAGGGACATGGAGGTCGCCGTGGCGCCCGGGCTGACGGCGTTGATGCGGACACCGTCCGCGATGTGGTCCAGGGCGGCGCCCCGGGTGAGCACCGAGACGGCCGCCTTGGTGGCCGCGTAGGCCGTGGCGCCCGGGCTGCGCTTGTGCAGGCCGAAGGTGGAGGCGATGTTCACGATGGCGCCGCCGGCCGGCTGGGTGCGCATCCGGCGGACCTCCGCCCGCATGGCGAGGAACACGCCGCTGACGTTGATGTCGAGCTGCGCGTACCAGTCCTCCTCGGCGAGGTCGGCCACGGGAACTCCGCCGTGGAAGACGCCCGCGTTGTTGACGGCCACGTCGAGGGAGCCGAAGCGGTCCACGGCGGCGTCCACGACGGCCCGTACGTCGGCGGCGCGGGTGACGTCGGCGGTGACGGCCAGCGCCTTGCCGCCCGCCTCCTCGATGAGGGCCACCGTCTCGTCGAGCGGCTCCCTCCCACGCCCGGCGACGACGACGTGCGCGCCCTCGGCGGCGAGAGCCAGGGCGACGGCCCGTCCGATGCCGGAACCCGCGCCGGTGACGAGGGCGGTCCTGTCGGTGAAACGCTGGATGGTCATGAATCTCCCCTATTTCTTGACCGAACGGTTCATTATGCGGCCGTGAAAAAGACCCCTCCGGAGAGGGGAGCCGCGGTGCCTCAGTCGAGCAGGGCCAGTGCCTGTTCCGCCGCGTCCCGCACCCGCGCCGGGTCCGGCGACGCCTTGCCGACCACCCGCAGCCCCTGGAGCAGGACCAGCAGCATGCGGGCGAGGGCCAGCGGGTCGCGGTCGGCGGGCAGTTCGCCCTGGGTGCGGGCCCGGACCAGCGTCGAGTGCAGCACGGTTTCGAGCTGGTCCCAGTTGCGCTCGACCCGCCGCGCGGCGACCGGGTCGTGCGGGGCCAGCTCGGCCGCGGTGTTCGTGACGAAGCAGCCGCGTTCCCGCAGGTCCTCGGCGGCCGCCTCGACGGCGTAGCGCCGCACCAGGGACCGTACGCCCGGCAGGGCCGGGCCCGGCCGGGCGAGTTCCTCCAGCAGCTGCGGGAGCAGGCCCTGCTCGTAGCGCTCCAGCGCCTTCAGGAACAGCTCGTGCTTGTTGCCGAAGGTCGCGTAGATGCTGGCGCGCCCGATGCCGAGGTGCTCGACGAGGTCGGACATCGACGTCGCCTCGTAGCCGCGCCGCCAGAACAGCTCCAGGGCTGCCCGCAGCGCGGCGTCCGGATCGAACTCCTTGGTCCTGGCCACGTGCCGCAGCCTAGGGCTTGATGGAACGAACGGTCAAGAACGGTGGTCTCAGGCCGCCTTCACCTCGTACGTCTCCACCCGCACCGCCTCGTCGTCCAGGCACTGCCCGGTCGCCAGGTCGAAGCGCTGCTTGAGCAGCGGGGAGGCGACGAACGGGCGGCCCTGGTGGGTGCCGGTCAGGCCGCGGGAGAGGACCGCCGCGCCGGTGAACGGGTCCCGGTTGCCGATGGCGTACAGCTCGCCGCCGCGGTCGCGGAACAGGGCCACCTGGCCGCCGTCCGGCAGCAGGGCCGCCACTCCGCGGCCCGGGAGCAGAGCGCCGAGGTCGCAGGCCGTGAACCAGTCGTCCGTCAGCCGCAGTCGGACCTTCAGGTCGGTCGTCTCGGGTGCCAGGGACTCGGGTGCCAGGGTCATCGCCGGGTGCTTCCTTCCAGGAGGTCGTCTTCCGAGGGGCGCCGCAGGCCGATGTCCAGCAGCGGCAGGTCGGGCTTGATCTGGCCGCGCTCGGGTACGAAGCCCACGACCGGGTCGGGGGTGTCGGGCGCGTTCACGAAGGACACGAACCGGGCCAGCTTCTCCGGGTCGTTGATGGTCTCGGCCCACTCGTCGCGGTAGTGCGAGACGTGGGCCCGCATCAGGGACTCCAGCTCGTCGCAGATGCCGAGCGAGTCGTGCACGACGACGTCGCGTACGTGGTCCAGGCCGCCGGGGATGCGCTCCAGCCAGGTGGAGGTGCGCTCCAGCTTGTCGGCGGTGCGGATGTAGAACATCAGGAACCGGTCGATGAGACGGACCAGTTCGGCGTCGGACAGGTCCTGGGCGAGCAGGTCCGCGTGGCGCGGGGTGGCGCCGCCGTTGCCGCCGACGTACAGGTTCCAGCCGTTGGAGGTGGCGATCACGCCGAAGTCCTTCGACTGGGCCTCGGCGCACTCGCGGGCGCACCCGGAGACCGCCGACTTCAGCTTGTGCGGGGAGCGCAGGCCCCGGTAGCGCAGCTCCAGGTCGATCGCCATGCGCACCGAGTCCTGGACGCCGTAGCGGCACCAGGTCTGCCCCACACAGGACTTCACCGTGCGCAGCGACTTCCCGTACGCGTGCCCGGACTCGAAGCCGGCGTCCACCAGCCGCGCCCAGATCACCGGCAGCTGCTCGACGCGGGCGCCGAACATGTCGATGCGCTGACCGCCGGTGATCTTCGTGTAGAGCCCGAAGTCGCGGGCGATCTCGCCGATGACGATCAGCTTCTCCGGGGCGATCTCGCCGCCGGGGATGCGCGGGACGACGGAGTACGAGCCGTTCCTCTGGAGGTTGGCCAGGAAGTGGTCGTTGGTGTCCTGGAGGGCGGCCTGCTCGCCGTCCAGGACGTAGCCGCTCGCGCCGATCGCCGGAGCGAGGGAGGCGATGACCGAACCGACCGCCGGCTTGCAGACCTCGCAGCCGTCACCGCCCCGGGCGCCCTCGCGGCCGTGCCGGTCCAGCAGCTCCCGGTAGGAGGTGATCCGCAGGGCGCTGACGATCTCGTACAGCTCCTCGCGGGTCTGGGAGAAGCAGCCGCACAGGCCCTTGTCGACCTCGACGCCGCTCGCCTCCAGCTCGGCGGTGACCAGCTGCCCGAGCACCTTGACGCAGGAACCGCAGCCGGTGCCGGCCCTGGTGCACTTCTTCACCTCGGGCACGGTCGTGCAGGAGTGCTCCGTCACCGCGCCGCGGATGGTGCCCTTGGTGACGTTGTGGCAGGAGCAGATCACCGCGTCGTCGGGGAGGGCTGACGGGCCGAGCTGGGCCGGGGCCCCGGCGCCGGCGGGCAGCACCAGCGACTCGGGGGAGACCGGCGGGACGGAGCCGGTGAAGGCGCGCAGCGTGCCGTACGCCTCGGCGTCGCCGACCAGGATGCCGCCGAGCAGCGTGCCGTCGCGGCCGACGACCAGCTTCTTGTACAGGCCCGCCCGGGAGTCGGAGTAGACGACGTCCAGGCAGTCCTCGGTGGTGCCGTGCGCGTCGCCGAAGGACGCCACGTCCACGCCGAGCAGCTTCAGTTTGGTGGACAGGTCGGCGCCGGTGAACGACGCCTCCCGGTCCGCGATGGTCGCGGCGGCCGTCTCGGCCTGCTCGTAACCAGGCGCCACCAGCCCGTACACCCGCCCGTCGGCGGCCAGCGCGCACTCGCCGATCGCGAACACCCGCTCGTCGGTGACCGTGCGGCACCGCTCGTCGACGCTGATGCCGCCGCGCTCGCCGACCGCCAGGCCGCAGTCGCGGGCCAGCTGGTCGCGGGGGCGGACACCGGCGCTGAACACCACCAGGTCGGTGGCGAGTTCGGAGCCGTCGGACAGCTTCATGCCGGTGACGGCGCCGTCCTCGCCGACCACGATCTCCTGCGTGCCGACGCCCGTGTGGACGGACAGGCCCATGCCCTCGATGGTGCGCAGCAGCGCCGCGCCACCGCCGTCGTCGACCTGGACCGGCATCAGGCGGGGCGCGAACTCCACGATGTGCGAGGTGAGTCCGAGGCCCTTCAGCGCGCCGGCCGCCTCCAGGCCGAGGAGTCCGCCGCCGACCACCGCGCCGGTCGTCGCGGTCTTGGCGTACTCCTCGATGGCGAGCAGGTCCTCGATCGTCCGGTAGACGAAGCAGCCCTCGGCGTCCTTGCCGGGGACCGGCGGGACGAACGGGTAGGAGCCGGTGGCCAGCACCAGCACGTCGTACTCGAAGACCAGCCCGGAGCGGGCGGTCACCTTGCGCGCCGCGCGGTCGACGGTCTCGGCCGGGTCGCCGACGCGCAGTTCGATGCCGTGCTCCTCGATGAAGGCGAGGTCGGTCATCGACAGGTCCTCGGGGGTCTTTCCCGAGAAGTACGAGGTGAGCTGGACGCGGTCGTAGGCGGGGCGCGGCTCCTCACACAGCACGACCACGCGGTGCGTGCCGGTCAGACCGCGCTCGGCGAGCGCTTCGAGGAAGCGCTGGCCGACCATGCCGTGGCCGACGAGCACGATGGTCGGTTCGTCCGTGGACATCAGGAGCCTCCGTCATGGGTGAGCAGGTGGAGCAGGGGGCCGCCGTCGGACGGGAGCGGCTCTGCTCCCTCCCAGGCGCGCGCGAGCGCGCCGACGGTGCCGAGTTCGCCGACCAGGACCCCGCCGACCAGCCGGTCGTCGCGGACGACGACCTTGCGGTAGGTGCCCCGGGTGGCGTCGGCGAGCTGCACGACGTCGTCGCCGGGGCGGGGGTCGGTCTCACCGAACGCGGCGAGGTCGAAGGGGCTGTCCGGCCCGGTGAGGGTGAGCCGGGTCAGAGAACGGGTGCCGGTGTAGCGGGCGGCGGTGCCGTCCCCGGCGAGCAGTCCGGCGAGCGCCTCCGCCTGTTCGAGGGCGGGCGCGGCCAGCCCGTACACGCGTCCCGCGTGCTGGGCGCAGTCGCCGACGGCGCGGATGCGGGGGTCGGAGGTGCGCAGCTCGTCGTCGACGACCACGCCCTTCGAGACCTCCACCCCCGCCGCCCGCGCGAGTCCGACGCGGGGCCGGACCCCGCAGGCGAGGACGACCAGGTCGGCGCCGAGGGCGTACCCGTCGGCCATCTCCACCGACCGCACCGCCCCGCCGACGCTCCGTATGTCCCGCACCCGGCACTCGGTGTGCACCTCGACGCCGAGGTCCTCCAGGTGCCGCCGGACGAGCGCGGAGGCGGCCGGGTCGAGCTGGCGTTCCATGAGCCGCTCGGACTGCTGGGCGAGGACGACCTGCGCGCCGCGCACGGCCAGCGCGCGGGCGGCACAGACCCCGAGCAGCCCGCCCCCGATGACGACCGCCCGCACCCCCGGCCGCAGCGCCTTCGACAGCCCCAGGCAGTCGTCCATCGTCCGGAACGCGTGCACGCCCTCGGGCAGCTCCCGGTCCGGCGTGAACAGGCCGCGCAGCGGCGGCAGTACGGCGTTGGAGCCGGTGGCCAGGACGAGCGTGTCGTACGCGATCACGGAGCCGTCGGCGCACCGGACGGTCCGCCCGGCCCGGTCGATGCCGGTGACCCGGCCGCGCAGCAGCCCGGCGGGCGCGGGCAGCGCGATCACCTCGGGGCTGTAGCGTCCGGCCAGCACCTCGGCGAGCAGCACCCGGTTGTACGGGCGGTGCTCCTCGTCGCCGACGACCAGCGCGGGCGTGCCGAGCTCACCGAGCCGCCGGGCGAGCGTGACGCCCGCGAGTCCGGCGCCGATCACCACCACACGCGTATTCGAGGTCATGGCATCGAGCGTGCGGTGCCGGTGTTACCCGGTGGCATCGCGTCTGTTTCCCGCGGGGAACGCTGCCCTCAGCGGGGGCGGGGGGCGGGTGTGAGGGAGCCCGGCGGGGCACCTGGGCAACCTCAGAAGTCGCTCATCTCGATGGACGGGGCATCCATGGCGTCCATAGGGTCGCGATCATGCCCGACATATCGCTGACCACGGTCGTCCTGCTCTGCCTCGCCGCCCTCGCGGCCGGCTGGATCGACGCCGTGGTCGGCGGTGGCGGGCTCCTGCTGCTGCCGGCGCTGCTGCTCGGGCTGCCCGCCGGGACACCGGCCGCGCACGCGCTGGGCACCAACAAGGCGGTCGCCATCGTCGGCACCACGGGCGCGGCGGTGACATACGCCCGCAAGGCCCCGGTGGACGTCCGTACCGCCGTACGCATCGGCCTGGCGGCGCTGGCCGGATCGTCGGGCGGGGCCTTCTTCGCGGCCGGGATGAGCACCGAGGTGCTCAAGCCGGTGATCATGGTGGTGCTGCTCGCGGTCGCGGCCTTCGTGATCCTGCGCCCCGCCTTCGGCACCGCCCCCGCCACCGGCCCGGCCACCCGCCGCCGGATCCTCGCCGCGATCGGCCTCGCGGGCCTCGGCATCGGTTTCTACGACGGGCTCGTCGGCCCCGGCACCGGCACGTTCCTCGTCCTGGCGCTCACCGCCGTCCTGCACCTGGACCTGGTGGCCGCCTCCGCCACCGCGAAGATCGTCAACTGCTGCACCAACGCGGGCGCACTCGCCACCTTCGCCTGGCAGGGCGCCGTCCTGTGGCAGCTGGCCGCCCTGATGGCCGTGTTCAACCTCGCCGGCGGCATGTTCGGTGCGCACACGGCCCTCAAGAAGGGCAGCGGCTTCGTCCGCGTCGTCCTGCTGACGGTCGTCTTCGCCCTGGTGGCGAACCTGGCCTACGAGCAGTGGGTGGCCTAGGCGGACGCGGGGCCCCGCCGCAGGTCCAGCAGCTCCACCATCCCGGTCGTGTCCTCCTCCCCGTGCCCCTCGGCGAGCCACCGCTCCATGAGCGCCATGTACGGCGTCAGCAGCTCCGCGCTCACCCCCTGCTCCTCGGCCGTGCGCAGCAGCGTCGTGTTGCCCGCCACCTGCATGGCGAGGTTGGAGACGACGCCCTTGCCGTAGTCGCCGCTCTCGATCTGGTCGGCGGCCAGGTGGGCGGAGCCGGTCATCGCGCCGAGCCACGACACCAGCAGCGGCGCGAAGTCCTTCGGAGCGATGTCCTCGGGGCCGATCAGCGCGAAGGCGTGCGCGATGCCCGCGAACATGCCGCTCATCGCGCTCAGCAGCGCCACGTCGTGCAGCGCCGCGAACCCCGCGTCCTCGCCCACGTAACGGGTGCCGGCCGGAACGGCGAGGGTGTCCCGGTGCTGCTCGAACAGCTCGCCGGAGCCGCTGTAGAAGACGTAGGCGCCGGAGCCGGCGTCCCCGACCATCGGCGGTACGGCCATGATGCCGCCGTCCAGGAAACGGGCCCCGCGCTCCGTCGCCCACGCGGCGCGGGCGCGGCCCTCGGCGGGCGTGCCGGTGGTGAGGTTCACCAGGTCCCGCCCGGACAGGCCGGCCCCGTCGAGGGCCTCGCCGACCGAGGTGTCGTCGAGCAGGCAGACGATCACCAGGCGGTTCGCGGCCACCGCCTCGGCCGCGCTCGCGGCGACCGTCGCGCCGTCGGCGGCGAGGGCCTCGGCGCGGGCGGGGGTGCGGTTCCAGACGGTCACGGGGTGCCCGGCGGCGAGCCATGCGCGGACCAGGGCGGAGCCCATGGCGCCGGCGCCGAGCACGGTGAGCGGGGTACGCGGAATACGGGGAGCGGATGCCTTGTCAGTGATGGTGTCAGTCATGTGATCAGGTTCCGCCGAGGGGAGCGGCCGCTCAAGTACCCACTTCGAAGTGGGCGGTTACCTCGCGGAAAGCATCCAGGCAGCGGACAGGGACGGGGAGACGGGTATGGGGACGGCACGGCGGCCGGGGGCGTACATCTGCGGGATCGACGCGGCGATGGACGTGATCGGCGGGAAGTGGAAGGGGCTCATCCTCTGGGCGCTGCACGAGCGGCCGTACCGCTTCGGCGCGCTGCGCAGGCAGCTGCCCGGCGTGACGGAGAAGGTGCTCAGCGCGCAGCTGCGGGAGCTGGAGGCCGACGGCATCGTGCACCGCGAGGAGTACGCCGAGGTGCCGCCGCGCGTCGAGTACTCGCTGACCCCCCGGGGCGTCGCCCTCAACGAGGCGCTCGCGCCGCTCGGCGCGTGGGGGAGGGCGAACGTGCTGAACGCCTCACCGGTGTCAGCGGTCTCACAGGTCTCACAAGTCTCACCGGTCTCCCCGGTCTCACCGGTCTCACCGGTCTCAGCGGTCTCGCCGGCGTCACCGGCTGCCGGTCAGGTGCGCGAAGACGACCACGTTCCCCTGGTAGCCGGTACCGCGTGAGTAGCCGCCGCCGCAGGTGATGACGCGCAGCTCGGGCCGGTCGGCCGCGCCGTACACCTTCTCGTCGGGGAAGTCCTTCGCGGCGTACACCTCCACCGCGTCCACGGTGAACACCGCGACGCCGCCGTCGCGCCGGTCGACCTCGATGGTGCCGCCCTTCTCCAGGGCGCCGAGCCGGTAGAAGACCGCGGGGCCCTCGGCGTTGTCGACGTGCCCGGCGACGATCGCGGTGCCCGTCTCGCCGGGGGTGGTGCCGGCCTCGTACCAGCCGGCGAGGTTCTCCTTCTCGGCGGGCGGCACGCCGAGGCTGCCGGACGGTGTCAGGCCGAGGCCCGTCATCGGGGCGTTCACGCCGATCGCCGGGATGCGGATGCGGTCGGGCGGGGAGGGCGGCAGCGCGGGTGCGGCGGCGTCGCCGGCCTGCCCGGTGCGGGCCTGCGCGGCGGAGGGCTGCGGCGGGGCACCGGTGTGGGCGTCGAGCAGCAGCCAGGCCCCGGTGCAGAGGGCGGCCGCGGTGACGGCCGCTGTCGCGGTGTCGCCGGCCCGGCGCATGGCGGCCCCTCTCCCTCCGGGCCCTGTGAAGGCCCACCTGTTGTGGACCCCCTGCCCCCTCCGGGCCGCTGAGGGGGCGGTCGGACCCGGAGGGGGTGGGGAAATGCGGTACCGGCGGACGGGCAGCGGAGGGTGCCCGTCAGATCCCGTCGCCTCTCGCCCGGCGATGCAGGAGCCAGGTACCGCCCGCGGCGGCGACGGCCAGAGCCGTCACACCGGCCGCGGTCTGCACGGGATCGGGGCCAAGAGCGCCGCCGACCCCCGTCTTCACGCTTCCTCTGGGGTACACCTGCGCACGGGCCGAGGTCAGCGTGACCACCAGGTCGCCCGTCACCCGCAGGCCGCTCCCGCCACAGGTCGCGACGATCTCGTACGTCCCCGGCTGCGCGCTCGGCGGCACCTCGAAGCGGCCGGCCGCCTCGCCGCCGTCCGCGCCCGGTGCCAGCGGGAACGCACCGGCGCCCACCGCGCTGGCGTCACCCGCCGCCGAACCCGCCTTGCCGCACGCCGCCGTGGTCACCATCGCCGGTTCGCCCGGCACCACCGAGGACGGGTGCACCTCCAGGCCACCGGTCGCCGAGACCTCCCCGGCGTACACCGTCGCCGGGGCGGCGAGGCCGACGGCCGCGACGGCGAGCGCGGTACCGGTCAGCAGACGGGCGGTACGTCGCATCGGTGCTCCTTTGAGCTCTTCGGTGACCCCTGCCCTCCCGAGGAAAGTCGCACCGGACGCGGCCCGCTCCCCGAGAACACGCCGGGAATGGGATGAACGGGTGTCGGCCGCGCGCCCGGCGGGCCCGTGCCGGACACCGTTTCGGCAGGTCACGGGCGGGTGGCGGGCGTACGGCGGAGAAGAACCCGAAGGGCGCGGGACGCGCGTGTGAACGGGTGACGGTGCCGCCGAACGGGCCCGCCGGCGCCCGGCTTGACCTCAACCAAGGTCGAGGTACCAGGCTGTCCCGCATGAACACAACGACCGCTCCGCTCCGTGTGACCCTGCTCGTCGGCAGCAACCGCCACGGCCGTTTCGGCCCCGTCGTCGCCGACTGGCTCCTGGACCACCTCCGGGCCCACGACGACCTGGTCACCGAGGTCGTGGACGTCGCCGCGACCGACCTGCCCACGACCCTGGCCCCGACCCCGGAGGCGGCCGCCGCGCTGGCGGAGATCACCCCGAAACTGGCGGCCGCCGACGCGTTCGTCGTGCTCACGCCCGAGTACAACCATTCGTTCCCGGCGGGTCTGAAGAACGTCATCGACTGGCACTTCACCGAGTGGCGGGCCAAGCCCGTCGGCCTCGTCTCCTACGGTGGTCTGGCCGGCGGCCTGCGCGCCGCCGAGCACCTGCGCCAGGTCTTCGCCGAACTGCACGCCGTCACCGTCCGCGACACCGTCTCCTTCCACAACGCGGGCGCAGCGTTCGACGACGAGGGCAGGCTCAGCGACCCGTCGGGACCGGACGCGGCGGCGAAGACGATGCTCGACCAACTGGTGTGGTGGGGGCGGGCCCTGCGCGAGGCGAAGGAGAAGCGGCCCTACGACGACGTGTAGGGCGCGGCAGGGCCGGGTGCCATGGGGGCGGGATGCCCCATGGCAACGGGTCGACACAGGAACGGGGGTGACACGGGATCGGGGCGACACGGGAACGGGTCGGCACGGGAACGGGTCGGCACGGGAACGGGGCGACACAAGGGAGCACCTCCGCGCCCGTTCCGGGCAGGCGTCAGTCCCCCACGTCACCGCGCCGGTCCCCGGCGGTCCCCGGTGAGCCACCCCGCGCGAGAGGGGCCGTCACCGTCTCCAACCGCACCGCGCACACCTTGAACTCCGGCATCCGCGAGGTCGGGTCCAGCGCCGGGTTGGTCAGGGTGTTGGCGCGGCCCTCGCCCGGCCAGTGGAAGGGCATGAACACGGTGTCGGGCCGGATGCCGGTGGTGATGCGCGCCGGAGCCACCGCCCGGCCGCGTCGCGAGACGACGGCCAGCGGATCGCCTTCGGACGCCCCCAGCCGCGCCGCCAGCCGGGGATGCAGCTCCACGAAGGGGCCGGGGGCGGCGGCGTTCAGCTCGGCCACGCGCCGGGTCTGCGCACCGGACTGGTACTGGGCCACGACCCGCCCGGTGGTCAGCAGCACCGGGTACTCGTCGTCCGGCTCCTCGGCGCTCGGACGGTGCGAGACGGGCACGAACCGGGCCCGGCCGTCGTCGGTGGCGAAGCGGTCGAGGAAGAGGCGGGCGGTGCCCGGATGCGGACCGGTGACCCCGGCGGCGGTCTCCTCCGGTGCCGGGCACGGCCAGAACACCCCGCCCTCCTCGGCCAGCCGCCGGTAGTCGATCCCCGAGTAGTCCGCCGGGCCGCCCGCGCTCGCCCGGCGCAGTTCCTCGAAGACCTCCTCGGGCTCGGTCGGGAAGCCCTTCTCCACGCCGAGCCGGCCGGCCAGCCCGTGCAGCACCTCCAGGTCGCTGCGGACGCCGTCCGGCGGGGTGATCGCCCGCCGCCGCAGCAGCACCCGCCCCTCCAGGCTGGTCGTGGTCCCCGTCTCCTCCGCCCACTGCGTCACCGGCAGCACCACGTCCGCCAGCGCCGCCGTCTCCGACAGCACCACGTCGCACACGGCCAGGAAGTCCAGCGACCGCAGCCGCTCCTCGACGTGCGCCGCGCGGGGCGCCGAGACCACCGGATTGGAGCCCATCACCAGCAGCGACCTGATGTCCGTGCCCAGCGCGTCCAGCAACTCGTACGCGCTGCGCCCGGGCCCCGGCAGTGAGTCCGGGTCCACACCCCACACCCCGGCGACATGCCGCCGCGCCGCCGGGTCCGTCAGCTTGCGGTAGCCGGGCAACTGGTCGGCCTTCTGGCCGTGTTCGCGCCCGCCCTGCCCGTTGCCCTGCCCGGTCAGGCAGCCGTAACCCGACAGGGGACGCCCGGCCCGCCCGGTCGCCAGGCACAGGTTGATCCACGCGCCCACCGTGTCCGTGCCCTTGGCCTGCTGCTCGGGCCCGCGCGCGGTCAGCACCATCGCGGCGTCCGGCGCGCAGAACAGCCGTACGGCCTCGCGCAGCTCGGGAACGGACACCCCCGTGATCCGCTCCACGTACTCCGGCCAGTGCGCCATCGCCGCCGCCCGCGCGTCCTCCCAGCCCGCCGTGCGCTCCTCGACGTAACTCTCGTCGACCCGCCCCTCGGCGACGACCAGGTGCAGCATGCCCAGCGCGAGCGCGAGATCGGTGCCCGGCCGGGGGGCCAGGTGCAGGTCGGCCTGCTCGGCGGTCTTCGTGCGGCGCGGGTCGACGACGATCAGCGTGCCGCCGTTCTCGCGCAGTTCGGTGAAGTACCGCAGGGACGGCGGCATCGTCTCCGCCGGGTTCGACCCGACGAGGATCACGCACCCGGTCCGCGGGATGTCCTCCAGCGGGAACGGCAGCCCCCGGTCCAGGCCGAACGCCTTCGTGCCGGCCGCCGCGGCCGACGACATGCAGAACCGCCCGTTGTAGTCGATCTGCGAGGTGCCCAGCACCACCCGGGCGAACTTCCCCAGCGTGTACGCCTTCTCGTTGGTCAGCCCGCCCCCGCCGAACACCCCGAGCGCGTCCGCGCCGTGCTCCGCCCGCGTACGGTCCAGGTTCCCGGCGATCCGGCCCAGCGCCTCGTCCCACGAGGCCGGCACCAGCGCCCCGTCCGAGCCGCGCACCAGCGGCGAGGTCAGCCGGGCATCCGACGCGAGCACCGCCGGCGCGGTACGCCCCTTGCCGCACAGCGCGCCCCGGTTCACCGGGAAGTCCGCGCGCTCGGTCACCTCGACGGTCCCGTCGGCGGCGGGCGTCAGGTTCATCCCGCACTGCAGGGCGCAGTACGGGCAGTGCGTGGGCGTGGGCGTGGCGGTGTTCTGCATGCCGCCCAGCGTGCGCCGCCCGTGTTACGCGACCGGGCGACGCCGTGTTACGCCGACGGGACGGCGACCTCCCCGCCGCCGTCCGGGGACCGTGAGGCAAAAGCGCGCCGCGCCGCACCGGCCGCCGGAGCCCGCGGTCCCGGAGCCCGCACGGCACCGGGGGCGGAGAGTGTTCATCGCCGTATGTCACACTGATGAGTGAAGCGCGCACGTCAAACCGGCACGGGGGAAAGTCCCGGATCCGTCCGCTCGGTCATTCGGCCGCGGACGCCGTGGACAACGCCCGTGCCACACCCGGCTCCGCGGGCCCCAGGAACCGCGGATCCGGTTCGAACACCGCGTCGAGTGCCGCCTTTCCCGCCGCGAGGATCTCCCGCGCGCCCCCGTAATACCAGGTCACGTCGTGCCGCTCGTCGACCCCGACGCCGTACGACGCCACCCCCGCCTCCTGACACAGCGCCACCGCGCGCCGGATGTGGAAACCCTGGCTGATCAGCACGGCCCGGTCGACCCCGAAGATCTTCTTCGCGCGGACGCAGGAGTCCCACGTGTCGAAGCCCGCGTAATCGCTCACGATCCGCCCGTCGGGCACACCGTGCCGCACGAGGTAGGCACGCATGGCGTCCGGCTCGTCGTACTCCTCACGGCTGTTGTCCCCGGTCACGAGCACCACCTCGATCCGGCCCGCCCGGTACAGCTCCGCCGCCGCGTCCAGCCGGTGCGCCAGGTACGGCGACGGCTCCCCGTTCCACAGTCCGGCGCCGAAGACGACCGCGACGTCGGTGCGGGGCACGTCGGCCGTGGTGCGCAGCCGGTCGCCGGTGACCAGGTGCATCCACGTCGCGGGCAGCAGGGCCAGCACGCACCCGGCCGTCACCGCCTGGATCAGCCGCCGCTGCCCCCGGCGGGTGCGCGGCAGGCGCGGTCTGCGAAGTCTCGGAAGTCTCGGGCGGCGCATCGGACGGTTCCCTCCCCGGTCGGTCCCGTTCTCAGGGACGTGGCGGAGCACCGTCCGGTTCGCCGCCCGCTCACACCAGGCCCCCGGCGGCCCGCGGACCGACGGAAAACCCCTGTGACACCGACGCAACGGAAAGGCAACGTCCCGCCCCCACCATCGGTGCATGACGCCGATGACAGCGATGGGCAGGACGAGCACGGTGAACCACCCAGGCGGCACCCCCGCCCTGGTCGTCGTCGCCCACGGCAGCCGCGACCCCCGCGCGCTGAGCACCGTACGGGCGCTCCTCGACCGGGTCCGCGCCCTGCGCCCCGCCCTGCCGGTGCACCTCGGCCACATCGAGCTGAACGAACCCCTGCTGCCCGACACGCTGGCCGCCCTCGGCGACGGCGAGGCGGTCCTGGTCCCGCTCCTGCTCAGCCGCGGCTACCACGTCAAACGGGACATCCCCGAGATGGCCGCGGCGGCACCGGCACGTACCCGCGTGGCCGCCCCCCTCGGCCCGCACCCCCTCCTGGTGGACGCCCTGCACGACAACCTCCTGGAGGCCGGCTGGCCCCTCCACGCCCCGCGGGACGCCGCGGTCGTCCTCGCCGCCGCGGGCTCCCGCGACCCGGAGTCCAGGACCGACACGGACCGCACGGCGACGCTCCTGTCCGCCCGCCTCGGTGTCCCGGTGGTCCCCGCGTACGCCTCGGCGGCGGCTCCGACGGTGCCGGAGGCCGTACGCGCGCTGACCGCCCGGGGCCACCGCCACGTCGCCGTCGCCTCGTACTTCACGGCCCCCGGCCGCTTCGCGACGGAGTGCGCGGCGGCGGCCCCGTGGATCGCGTCGGCCCCACTGGGCACTCACCCGGCGATGGCACGCCTGCTGCTGCACCGCTACGACCGGGCACGCGTGACAGGCGGCGGGAACAACCCCGAAGGGGCACGGGACGCATCGGCCCGCGGCTCCGTCGCGCGGGCGCGGCCAGCCACGACGTACGCCGTACTCGCCCGATGACAGAACCCGGCACACGCGGGGACGACCCAACTGTCACACCTTCCGCTTAGTGTTCATGGCATGGAAGGCACAGGGACCGCACCCCCCTACGACCCGGCGTCAGCCGCCCGCTACGCCCCCGAGCCGGACAAACGCCCCGGCCGCACCGCCTTCCAGCGCGACCGCGCCCGCATCCTCCACTCCGGCGCCCTGCGCCGCCTGGCCGGCAAGACGCAGGTCGTCACGCCGGGGGAGGGCAGCCCCGTCTGGGACGCCAGCCCCCGCACCCGCCTCACGCACTCCCTGGAATGCGCTCAGGTCGGCCGCGAACTCGGCGCCGCCCTCGGCTGCGACCCCGACCTCGTCGAGGCCGCCTGCCTCGCCCACGACCTGGGGCATCCGCCCTTCGGTCACAACGGCGAACAGGCGCTCAACGACTTCGCCGAGGACTGCGGAGGCTTCGAGGGCAACGCCCAGTCACTGAGGCTCCTCAGCCGCATCGAGCCCAAGCGGTTCACCGAGGAGGGCTCGGTCGGCCTCAACCTCACCCGAGCCACCCTCGACGCCGCCACCAAGTACCCGTGGCCCCGCGGCGCCCACCCCACCGACCCGGCCTCGCCCAAGTTCGGCGTGTACGACGACGACCGGCCCGTCTTCGAATGGCTCCGCGAGGACGCCCCCGCCGCCCGCGCCTGCTTCGAGGCCCAGGTCATGGACTGGGCCGACGACGTGGCGTACTCCGTGCACGACGTCGAGGACGGCCTGCACGCCGGGCACATCGACCCGAACTGCCTGCTCGCCGACCCCGAGCGCGCGGCCGTCTTCGACGTCGCCGTCGGCCGCTACGTCCCCGCCGGCACCGACCACGCCGAACTCGCCGCCGCCCTCGACCGCCTCCTCGCCCAGGACTGGTGGCCGCACGGCTACGACGGCTCGGCCGTCGCCCAGGCCCGCCTCAAGGACGCCACCAGCCAGCTCATCGGCCGCTTCTGCCTCGCCGCCGAGGCCGCCACCCGGGCCGCGTACGGCGGCGGCCGCCTCACCCGGTACACGGCCGAACTGGTCGTACCCCGCCAGACCCGCATGGAGTGCGCCGTCCTCAAGGCGGTCGCCGTCCGCTACGTCATGCAGCGCACCGAGCAGGAGCGGCTCCGCGCCGACCAGCGCGTCGTCGTCGCCGAACTGGCCGAGGCGCTCACCGCCCGCGCCCCGGACGGCCTCGACCCCCAGTTCCGCGCCCTGTTCGACGCGGCCGCCGACGACCGCGCCCGCAAACGGGTGATCGTCGACCAGATCGCCTCCCTGACCGACGCCTCGGCCCGCTCGCTTCACGCCCGGCTGACGGTGCATCCATGAGACTGGCGGGACAGGTGTGACCCGACAGGCACGCAGGCCGCCGAAACACGGCCCTCCGTGGCCTGATCGGGCCACTCCCTCTTCCCGCACCACGCCACGTGCGGGACGCTCGGATGTGGCGGCACCCTGACGAGGAGGCAACAAGTGGTCGACGCGGATCAGACATTCGTCATCGTCGGAGGCGGCCTGGCCGGCGCGAAGGCGGCCGAGACGCTCCGCACGGAGGGGTTCACCGGCCGGGTGATCCTCATCTGCGACGAACGCGACCACCCCTACGAGCGCCCGCCGCTGTCCAAGGGCTACCTCCTCGGCAAGGAGGAACGCGACAGCGTCTTCGTGCACGAGCCCGCCTGGTACGCCCGGCACGACATCGAACTGCACCTCGGCCAGACCGTCGTCGCGATCGACCGCGCCGCGAAGACCGTCCACTACGGCGACGACGGCACCCGCGCCGGGTACGACAAGCTGCTCATCGCGACCGGCGCCGAGCCCCGCCGCCTCGACGTCCCCGGCACCGGCCTCGCCGGCGTCCACCACCTGCGCCGCCTCGCCCACGCCGAGCGCCTCAAGGGCGTCCTCGCCTCCCTCGGCCGGGACAACGGCCACCTCGTGATCGCCGGCGCCGGCTGGATCGGCCTGGAGGTCGCGGCCGCGGCCCGCGAGTACGGGGCGGAGGTCACCGTCGTCGAGCCCGGCCCGACCCCGCTGCACGGCGTCCTCGGCCCCGAGCTGGGCGCCGTCTTCGCCGAACTGCACGAGGCGCACGGCGTCCGCTTCCGGTTCGGCGTGAGGCTGACCGAGATCATCGGCCAGGACGGCATGGTGCTGGCCGCCCGCACCGACGACGGCGAGGAGCACCCCGCGCACGACGTGCTCGCCGCGATCGGCGCCGCCCCGCGCACCGCGCTCGCCCAGGCCGCGGGCCTGGAGATCGCCGACCGCGCCCACGGCGGCGGCATCGTCGTCGACGCGAACCTGCGCACCCGTGACCCCGACATCCACGCGGCCGGTGACGTGGCCTCCTTCCACCACGCCCTCTTCGACACCCGCCTGCGCGTGGAGCACTGGGCGGGCGCCCTGAACGGCGGCCCCGCCGCGGCCCGCGCGATGCTCGGCCAGGACCTCGCCCACGACCGCGTGCCCTACTTCTTCACCGACCAGTACGACCTCGGCATGGAGTACTCCGGCTGGGCGCCGCCCGGGTCGTACGACCAGGTGGTGATCCGCGGGGACGCCGCGAAACGCGAGTTCATCGCCTTCTGGGTGAAGGAGGGCCGGGTGCTGGCCGGGATGAACGTCAACGTGTGGGACGTCACGGAGCCGATCCAGCAGCTGATCCGCGCGAAGACGCGGGTGGACACGGAGGCCCTCGCCGACCCGCACGTATCCCTCGAAAGCCTCGTCGCGTAGCTGCCGGCCGGCCGCCGTAGACTTCATGCGTGGCTGGACGGATCAACGACGAGGACGTGAAGGCGGTACGGGACGCGGTCCCGATCGACGCCGTCGTCTCGGAGTACCTCCAGCTGAGGAACGCGGGCGGCGGCAACCTGAAGGGGCTGTGCCCCTTCCACGACGAGAAGTCCCCGTCCTTCCAGGTCAGCCCGAGCAAGGGGTTCTTCCACTGCTTCGGCTGCCAGGAGGGCGGCGACACCATCACGTTCGTGATGAAGATCGACCACCTCACCTTCTCGGAGGCGGTCGAGCGCCTGGCCGGTCAGGCCGGCATCACCCTGCGCTACGAGGAGGGCGGGTACAACCCAGCCCACCAGCGCGGCGAACGCATCCGCCTGGTCGAGGCCCACAAGATCGCCGCCCAGTGGTACGCGGAGCAGCTGGCGACCAGCCCCGAGGCCGACACCGGCCGCGCCTTCCTCGCCGACCGCGGCTTCGACCAGGCCGCCGCCCAGCACTTCTCCGTCGGCTACAGCCCCCAGGGCTGGGACCACCTCACCCGCTTCCTGCGCGGCAAGGGCTTCAGCGACAAGGAGCTGCTCCTGTCCGGCCTCGCCCAGGAGGGCCGCCGCGGCCCCATCGACCGCTTCCGCGGCCGGCTGATGTGGCCCATCCGCGACATCGGCGGCGACGTCGTCGGCTTCGGCGCCCGCAAGCTCTACGAAGCGGACAACGGCCCGAAGTACCTGAACACCCCCGACACGGCGATCTACAAGAAGTCCCAGGTGCTGTACGGCATCGACCTCGCGAAGAAGGACATCGCGAAGGCGTCCCGCGCGGTCGTCGTCGAGGGCTACACCGACGTCATGGCCTGCCACCTGGCCGGCGTCACCACCGCCATCGCGACCTGCGGCACCGCCTTCGGCGGCGACCACATCAAGATCCTCCGCCGCCTGCTGATGGACAACGGCTCGGCCCGCGTCATCTTCACCTTCGACGGCGACGCCGCCGGCCAGAAGGCGGCCCTGCGCGCCTTCGAGGACGACCAGAAGTTCGCCGCCGAGACCTACATCGCCATCGCCCCCGACGGCATGGACCCCTGCGACCTGCGCCTCGCCAAGGGCGACGACGCGGTCGCCGACCTGGTCGAGCCGCGCACCCCGCTCTTCGAGTTCGCCCTCCGCCAGATCGTCTCCCGCTACGACCTGGACACCCCGGCCGGCCGCGCCTCGGCGCTGGACGAGGCCGCCCCGGTCGTCGCGCGCATCAAGAACAGCGGCGCCCAGCACGAGGTCGCGGTGCAGCTCGCCGGCATGCTCGGCATCCTCGACACGCAGTTCGTGGTCAAGCGGATCGCCCAGCTGGCCCGCTGGGCCCGCGACCGCGGCGGCAAGGGCCCCGCCCCCGACCGGCCGCAGCGCGGCGGCGGCGCCCCGCAGCAGTACGCCGCCTCCGGCCACGCGGGCCCCCGCGGCCCCGCGCTGAACCTGCGCAACCCCGTCTTCGCCACCGAACGCGAACTGCTCAAGCTCGCCCTCCAGCGCCCCGAACTGGTCTCCCCGGCCTTCGACGCGTACGGCGTCGACGAGTTCACCGCCCCGCCCTACGCCGCCGTACGCGAGGCGATCCTGGAGGCGGGCGGCGCCGAGTCCGGCGTCGAGGACCCGCAGGGCTACCTGGTCCGCGTCCGCGAGGCCGCCCCGGACGACGCCGTCCGCGCCATGGTCACCGAGCTCGCCGTCGAGGCGATCATGCTGCACCGGGGCGTGAAGGGCGTCGACGAGGTCTACGCCGGCGCACAGCTGGTCACCGTCCGGCGCCGGGCCGTCGAGCGCCGCATCCGCGACATCACGGGCCGCCTCACCCGCCTCGCCGGCCACGGCGACCCCGCCGAACTGGCCGCCGTCCAGAACGAGCTGTGGGTCCTCCAGCAGTACGACCGGACCCTGGGCGCACAGGGCGCCGCCGCCCTCTAGACCGGCCGCGGGTCACCGCGCGGTCACGGGCCGGACGCAAAAAGTCACCGCACGCCCCTCGTGGCGGCGATGTGTCGTACCCCACACTAGGGGCGGTGCCTGAGTCCTCGGAGCGCGGCCGTTCCGTCCCTGCGGGCCACTGATTCCCGCGGCTGCGTTCCACGCGTACGGGGCGGACAGCGGCGAGTGAGCCGGCTCCGCCCCCGAAGTACCGCCGCCGGCCCCCGTCGGCCGCGTCCATCCTGGAGGTCGCCCCCGTGCAGACCCGGACCCTCACCCAGACCGACACCGGTACCGACGGCGCGGAGCCGGACGCGGAGAGCGGCGTCCTCGTCGCGATGCCCGCGCAGTACCGTGCCGTGCACCACCCCGAGAACCGGCCGGACGAGCCGCCCGCGGCGGACGCCCCCGGAACGGACGCCCCCGGAACGGACGCCCCCGGAACGGACGCCCCCGAAGCGGACGCCGAAGCGGCCGTCACCGAAGCGGCCGGCCACCCCGCCGACCCGGCCGACGACCCCGAGGCCGATGTCCCCGAACCGCCGCGCCCCACGCGCACGGAGACCGGCGGGCCCTCCTCCGACCTGTTCCGCCAGTACCTGCGGGAGATCGGCCGGATCCCGCTGCTCACCGCGGCCGAGGAGGTCGACCTCGCCCGGCGCGTGGAGGCCGGGCTGTTCGCCGAGGAGAAGCTGCGGCTCGCCGTCGACCTGGACAGCCGGCTCGCCCTCGACCTCGACCGGCTCGTCGTCCTGGGCCGCCTGGCCAAGCGCCGCCTGATCGAGGCGAACCTGCGGCTCGTCGTGTCCGTGGCCAAGAGGTACGTCGGGCGCGGACTGACCATGCTCGACCTGGTCCAGGAGGGGAACCTCGGCCTGATCAGGGCCGTGGAGAAGTTCGACTACGCCCGCGGCTACAAGTTCTCCACCTACGCCACCTGGTGGATCCGCCAGGCCATGTCCCGGGCCCTGGCCGACCAGGCACGCACCATCCGCGTCCCCGTCCACGTCGTGGAGCTGATCAACCGAGTCGTCCGCGTCCAGCGCCGCATGCTGCAGGAACGCGGCTACGAGCCGACCCCGCAGGAGGTCGCCGCCCACCTGGAGCTGTCCCCCGAGCGGGTCGGCGAGGTGCTGCGCCTCGCCCAGGAGCCGGTCTCCCTGCACGCCCCGGTCGGCGAGGAGGACGACGTCGCCCTCGGTGACCTGATAGAGGACGGCGACGCCGCCAGCCCCGTCGAGTCGGCCGCGTTCCTGCTGCTGCGCGAGCACCTGGAGGCGGTCCTCTCCACCCTCGGCGAACGCGAGCGCAAGGTCGTCCAGCTCCGCTACGGCCTCGTCGACGGCCGCCCCCGCACGCTGGAGGAGATAGGCCGCATCTTCGGCGTGACCCGGGAGCGGATCCGCCAGATCGAGTCCAAGACCCTCAACAAACTCCGCGACCACACCTTCGCGGAGCAGCTGAGGGGCTACCTGGACTGAGGCCGGCCCGTACCGCCGGGGACGTCCTACTCCACTTCGGCCACGGCCTGCGCGAACTGAGCCCGGTACAGCCGCGCGTAGGCCCCGCCGGCCGCCAGCAGCCCGGCATGCGCGCCCTGCTCGACGATCGAACCGTTCTCCATCACCAGGATCGTGTCCGCGTCCCGGATCGTCGACAGCCGGTGCGCGATCACGAACGACGTCCGCCCGTGCGCCAGCTTGGCCATCGCCTTCTGGATCAGCACCTCGGTACGGGTGTCCACGGACGACGTCGCCTCGTCCAGGACCAGGATCACCGGGTCGGACAGGAACGCCCGCGCGATGGTGATGAGCTGCTTCTCACCGGCGCTCACCCCCGTGCCGTCGTCGTCGATCACGGTGTCGTAGCCGTCGGGCAGCGTCCGCACGAACCGGTCGGCGTGCGCGGCCCGCGCCGCCTCCTCGATCTCCCCGCGGGTGACCTTCCGCGACGCCCCGTACGCGATGTTGTCCGCGATGGTGCCGCCGAACAGCCAGGTGTCCTGGAGCACCATGCCGATACCGGCCCGCAGCTCGTCCCGGGACATCTTCGCGATGTCCACGCCGTCCAGGGTGATCCGGCCGCCGGAGACCTCGTAGAACCGCATCAGCAGATTGACCAGGGTCGTCTTCCCGGCGCCCGTGGGCCCCACGATGGCGACCGTGTGCCCCGGCTCGACCTTCAGCGACAGGTCCTCGATCAGCGGCTTGTCGGGGTCGTAGCGGAACGAGACGTGCTCCAGCTCCACCCGGCCGCGCAGGTCCTCGGGCCGGGCGCCCGGGATCGGGTCCGCCGACTGCTCCGCCGCGTCCAGCAGCTCGAAGACCCGCTCCGCCGACGCCACGCCCGACTGCACCAGGTTCGCCATCGACGCGACCTGCGTCAGCGGCATCGAGAACTGCCGGGAGTACTGGATGAAGGCCTGCACGTCACCGATGGACAGCGAGCCCGAGGCCACCCGCAGGCCGCCCACCACCGCGACGAGCACGTAGTTCAGGTTGGACACGCACATCATCAGCGGCTGCATGATCCCGCTGTTGAACTGCGCCTTGAACCCGGCCTCGTACAGCGCGTCGTTCTGCTCGGCGAACTGCTTCGCCGACTCGTCCTGCCGCCCGAACACCTTCACCAGGGCGTGCCCGGTGTACATCTCCTCGATGTGCGCGTTGAGCGCGCCCGTCGAGCGCCACTGCTGCACGAACTGCGGCTGCGACCGCTTGCCCACGCGCGTGGCCACCACGAACGACAGCGGCACGGTCACCAGTGCGACCAGCGCCAGGATCCAGGAGACGTAGAACATCATCGCCAGCACGCCGAGGATGGTCAGCAGCGAGTTGATCAGCTGCCCCATCGACTGCTGCAGCGTCTGCCCGATGTTGTCGATGTCGTTGGTGGCACGGGAGAGCACCTCGCCGCGTTGGCGTGTGTCGAAGTACGACAGCGGCAGCCGCGACAGCTTCGTCTGCACGTCCTCACGCATCCGGAACATGGTCCGGTTGACCGCGCGGTTCACCAGCCGCGTGGCCACCGCCATCAGCAGCCCGGCGACGGCGAACGCCGCCAGCGCGAGCAGCAGCGTCTCGCCCACGGCACCGAAGTCGATGCCCTGGCCCGGGGTGAAGTCCGTGCTGCGGAGCATGTCGGCGACGTTGCCGTCCCCGCGCTCCCGCATGGACTGGAGGACCTGTTCCTTCGTGGCCCCGGACGGCATGTCCCGCCCGACGATCCCCGCGAAGACCAGGTCGGTGGCCTCGCCGAGGATCTTCGGCCCGACCACGCTGAGGCCTACGCTGACGACCAGGCACGCCAGCAGCGCGTACAGGGTCACCCGCTCCGGCCGGAACCGGGCGAGGAGCCGTTTGCTCGACCCCTTGAAGTCCATCGAACGCTGGTCGGGGCCGCCCCCGGCCATCATGCGACCCGCAGGCCCGGCCATCAGGCAGCCTCCGCTTCCGTCAGCTGGGAGAGCACGATCTCCCGGTAGGTCTCGTTGTCCGCCATCAGCTCGTGGTGCCTGCCCACGCCGACCACCCGCCCCTCGTCCAGCACGATGATCCGGTCCGCGTCCCGGATGGTCGACACGCGCTGCGCCACGATCACCACGGTCGCCTCGGCCGTCTCCCGGCCCAGCGCGGCGCGGAGCGCGGCGTCGGTGGCGTAGTCGAGGGCGGAGAAGGAGTCGTCGAAGAGGTAGATCTCCGGGCGCTGGACGAGCGTCCGGGCGATGGCGAGCCGCTGCCGCTGGCCCCCCGACACGTTGGTGCCGCCCTGCGAGACGGGCGCGTCGAGCCCGCCCTCCAGCCCGGAGACGAACTCCCGGGCCTGCGCCACGCCGAGCGCGTGCCAGAGTTCCTCGTCCGTGGCGTCCGGGTTGCCGTAGCGCAGATTGGTCGCGACCGTGCCCGCGAAGAGGTACGGCTTCTGCGGCACCAGTCCCACGACCTTGGCCAGCACCTTCGGGTCGACGGTCCGCACGTCCACCCCGTCGACCAGCACCTCGCCCTCCGTGGCGTCGAACAGCCGGGGGACCAGCCCGAGCAGCGTGGACTTGCCGCTGCCAGTCGAGCCGATGACGGCGGTCGTCTCACCCGGCCGGGCCGTCAGGCCGATGTTCCGGAGCACCGGCTCCTCGGCACCGGGGTAACGGAAACCGGCTCCGCGGACCTCCAGATGCCCGTGCCCGCGCAGCTCGGTGACCGGCGCCACCGGCGGCACCACGCTGCTCTCGGTCTCCAGGACCTCCTGGATGCGCTCGGCGCACACCTCCGCGCGCGGCACCATCATGAACATGAAGGTGGCCATCATCACGGACATGACGATCTGCATCAGGTAGGCGAGGAACGCGGTCAGGTCACCGATCTGCATCCCGCCGCTCTCGATCCGGTGGGCCCCGAACCACACCACCGCGACCGACGACACGTTCACCACCGTCATGACCACGGGGAACATCAGCGCGAGCAGGTTGCCGGTGCCCAGCGCCACCTCCGTGAGATCGGCGTTGGCCTTCCGGAAGCGCTGCTGCTCGTACTCGTCCCGCACGAAGGCGCGGATGACGCGGTTGCCGGTGATCTGCTCGCGCAGCACCCGGTTCACCGAGTCCAGCCGCTCCTGCATGGCCCGGAACAGCGGCCGCAGCCGCCGCACGATCAGCGTCACGCAGACCGCCAGCCCCGGCACGACCGCGACCAGCACCCCGGACAGCGGCACGTCCAGGCCGAGCGCCATCACGATGCCGCCGACGCACATGATGGGCGCCGACACCATCAGCGTGAACGTCATCAGGGCCAGCATCTGGACCTGCTGCACGTCGTTGGTGGTCCGGGTGATCAGCGAGGGCGCGCCGAACTTGCCGACCTCGCGGGCCGAGAAGGACTGCACCCGGTCGAAGACGGCACCGCGCAGGTCCCGTCCGAGAGCCGCCGCGGTCCGCGCACCGTAGTGGACGGCACCGATGTTGCACACCACCTGGGCCAGCGAGATGCCGATCATGAGGGCGCCGAAGCTCAGGATGTGCCCCGAGTCGCCCTTCACGACACCGTTGTCGATGATGTCCGCGTTCAGGGTCGGCAGGTAGAGGGAGGCGCAGGTCTGCAGGAACTGCAGCGCCACCAGCAGAGCGATGGATTTTCTGTAGGGCCTGAGACAGGTCCGCAGGAGTCGTATGAGCACGCTGGGTCTCTCGGGGTCGGCGACAGGGACAGTTGGTTGCCCGTGGCCCCCATCGTCGAACACTCCACCCGCGTTACCCCAACCGATTAACCCAACAGCGCGCTGATTCCGGCCTTATGGGCTGCCTCACGCGTGTAGCGCCCCCGGATGCGTCTGCTCCCGCACCGACACGAACTGCTGGCGCACCGCCTGCCCCACCGCCAGCTCCTCGCCCGGCTCCAGCACCTGCGCGACGGCGCCCTGCCAGACGGGGGGAGTGCGCGGGTCCAGCGTGCCCTGGGACACGCCCAGCGCCCAGGCGGCCTGCCGGGCCGCGCCGGTCGCCGCGTAGTCCGCCGGCTGCGGCACGACGACCTGCGTCCCGAACAGCGCGGGCGCCGCCGCCTGCACGGCCGGCAGCTCGGCCGCCGCGCCCAGCAGGAAGACCCGCCGCACGTCCACGCCCCGGCCGCGCAGCACGTCGAGGGCGTCGGCGAGACCGCACAGCATGCCCTCGAACGCGGCCCGCGCCAGATGCTCCGGCCTCATCGACTCGCGCCGCAGGCCGGCCAGCGTGCCGGCGGTGTGCGGCAGGTTCGGCGTGCGCTCGCCCTCCAGGTAGGGCAGCAGCACCAGCCCGTGCGCGCCCGGCGTCGACTTCATCGCCAGCTCGGACAGGCTCTCCAGATCCGCCACGCCGAGCAGCTCGGCGGCGCCCCGCAGGGTCCGTACGGCGTTCAGGGTGGTGACGACCGGCAGGTGCATGCCGGTGGCGTCCGCCAGCGAGGTGATCATGCCGGACCGGTCGACGAGTGCCTCGGGATGCACGGCCATCACCGACCCGGACGCGCCCAGCGACACCACCGCGTCGCCCAGCCCTATCCCCAGCCCGAAGGCGGCGGCCATCGTCTCGCCGGTCCCGGCGGAGATCAGCAGCCCTTCCGGCGTCGTGCCGGCCGCCTCGGCAGGGCCGATCACCTCCGGCAGCATCACCTGGTGCCCGAGTGCCAGCTCGACCAGATCGGGCCGGTAACCGCCGCCCGCCGCCGACCAGTAGCCGGTCCCGGACGCCCCGCCCCGGTCGGTGGTCCTCCTCGCGGGCCGCCCGAGCAGCTGCCACACGAGCCAGTCGTGGGCCTGGAGCAGCGCCGCCGTCCGCGCGGCGGCCTCGGGCTCGCTCCTCGCCAGCCAGCGCAGCTTGGTCACCGGCTGCGCGGCCTGCGGCACCGAGCCCACGGCCTGCGCCCACGCCTCGCGTCCGCCGAGCGCGTCGATCAGATCGGCCGCCGCCACCTGGGAGCGCTTGTCGCCGCCCACCATGGCCGGGCGCACGGTGTTGCCCTGCGAGTCCAGCGGCACGACGGCGTTCGCCTGCGCCGAGACGCCGATGGCCTGCACGCCCTCCAGCAGCCCGCCACCGGCGGCCTCCCCGAGGGACAGCAGCCAGGCCTGCGGATCGACGTCGGCGGGCCGGCCCCCGCCCTCGGGGCTCTCCAGCGGATGCGGCGCGTAGCCCTGGCGCAGCACGGCACCCGTGTCCGCATCACAGACGACGATACGAGTGAAATCAGGCGAACTGTCCAACCCGGCGACTATCCCCATGCCCGAAATTCTGCCGCACCGGGAGAGGTGTACGTACCCGGCGGGGGCACCACCCCCTGCCGTTGCCGGCTGTCGTCAGGTGTTGCTGGTGCCCCAGTCGTCCGCGCCGCTGCCGTTCGTGCCGCGCTCACGCAGGGAGCGGACCCGCTGGGCCACCGAGTCGGGCATCCGGTCCCCGACCTTGCCGCTCACCGTGGTGTAGGCCTTGTCGGCGAAGTGCCTGCCCTGCTGGGCCGCCGACTCGGCGGTGTTGCGCACGGCGGGGTTCTGCGCGACCTGACGGGCGGACTTCCGCAACTGCTCGTAACGCTCCCGTCCGGCCTTCGTGCCCAGCACGTATCCCACCGCGAGTCCGACGACGAACGTGAGCCGGTAACGCATGGCTGCCACCCTTCCCTTGCTCTGCCTCTGACGTGCCGGGGAGTACCGATTGGCGGAGCACCCCCCTGCTTGCGCTAATGTATGTGTCGCAGCGAGCGCGCGCCCCCTGGCGGATACCCAGGCGGACGCGTTCGATGCGGCGAGTCAATCCTCGGTAGCTCAATTGGCAGAGCAGCCGGCTGTTAACCGGCAGGTTACTGGTTCGAGTCCAGTCCGAGGAGCTCGGTCCCCTGTAGCTCAATTGGCAGAGCAGCCGGCTGTTAACCGGCAGGTTACTGGTTCGAGTCCAGTCGGGGGAGCATCGTGAACGAGGGCCCCACGGGGTCCTTTTTCATGTCCGGATCCATGCCCCACGGGTACTCCCGGCAACTCGCGGGAACCATGCGCCACGCTGCGGAGTCCTCAAGGTCATGAAGGCATCGCGGTAGCCGACCATCCGAGGCAGGAGATCGTATGAGCGGCTATGCTGCGGCAGACGGCGCGCACACGTGTACGCGACACGCCGCTATGGGGCGGTAGCTCAGCCGGTTAGAGCAGCGGACTCATAATCCGTCGGCCGTGGGTTCGAGTCCCACCCGCCCCACCACAGCCTCTGGCGCAGGAACGTTTTCACCTGTAGGTCCGGTGGCCGGGCTACCGGTCGTCCGTGGCGTCCGCGGTGTCCTCGTCGTCCTGTTCGCCCTCCGCCTGGGAGGGAGTGGTGTGCGGCGGGCTCTGCCGGTCCTGGGTGTCCTGCTCGTCGCGTTCGCCCTCCGCCTGGGACGGGGTCTGCTCGCTCATCGTGGTGCCTCCTCCTGTCGGACGGGGTTTGCGCCCGAGTACCCCCGCCCCGGCCGGTGGCACCACCGCACCACCGCACCGCCGGGACCGGTGGGTGCCGCCGGGCACCGCGCCCGCGCTCAGAGCCCGAGCCGGCCCAGTGCCGTCCGCAGGGCCGCGCGTACCTCGGCCGACGGGGGCGGCCCGTTGCTCGCGGCGCCGGCGGTGACCGCCGCGGCGACGGTGCGCAGCTTGGTGTTGGACAGCTGGGAGGCCTCCCGCAGGATGTGCCACGCCTCTTCCGAGGTGCAGGCGTGCAGCGCCATGAGCACGCCCCGCGCCTGGTCGATGACCGGGCGGGAGGCGATAGCCCGGCGCAGCTGGTCCACCTCCTCCTGCAGGACGTGCAGCCGCTCGGCGGGGGCTGCGGGGGCCGCAGGGGCTGCGCGGTCTGCGGGGGCTGCGCGGTCTGCGGGGGCTGCGCGGTCTGCGGGCCGCCGCTCCGGCCGGTGGGCCGTGGCGTGCAGCGGGTCGGTGGTGTCCAGGCCGGCCAGTTCCAGGACCCGCAGCGGCTGGCCGCGCCAGTTCGTCGCCGTCGCGGGCACCGACTGCCGGTGGCTGTAGCCGCCCAGCAGGTCCAGGAACTGCAGCCCGGCCGTGTCCATGAACACCACGTCGCCCATGTCCAGGTCGACCCGGTCGATGCCGGCCGGCAGCGCGGCCAGGGATTCGGCCAGGACGAGCGTGCATCCGCGGACGAGTTCGCCCCGCGGGACGAGCAGTGCCCGGCCCGCGTCCACATGCCCGTCGATGACCAGGATGGCCGGCCTCCCCGCCGGACGTGGTGGTGCCGCTGGGGTCATGTCACCGCCTTGTCCGTCTTTGTCGATACCTGACAGACGTCGCAACGTCACACAGCCCCCGTAGGCCGTCGGACCGACCGGGGAACCGAGTCCCGGTCCGCGGCGGTCCTGCGGCGCTGTCGGTGCGCCTGCCCGCCGGACGGCGGACTACACCCGGGGGCGGGGAATGACCGGCCCGCGGATGGGTAAAGGTGCTGCCCGCCGTCTCGGGCGGGCCTCCCGTTCCCGCACGCTCACAGCGGCGACCGCCACGTGACGGTCGTCCCCTCGCCGTCGCCCCGGCCGGTCCCGCCGTCGTCACGGACCGTCAGCCGTACTTCCTCCCGGCCGTCCGGCGCGGCGGTACTCGCGTCGACGGCGACCTCGACGCGGGAGACGCCCGGGCGGCCGGCCGCGTCGGTCAGGGCGTGCCGCAGGGCGGTGAGCAGGCGGTCCGCGACCCGGTCCGGTACGCGGGTGTCGACGGCGCCCGTGAAGTGGACGGACGGTGGGAAGCCGAGCAGGGCGGCGGCGGACGCCGTCTCGCGCAGTACCCGGCCGCGCAGGCCCGCCGGGGGGCCGGCCGGGGGCTGCTGGAGCGCGAAGATCGCCGTGCGGACCTCCTGGACCGTGGACCGCAGCTCGTCCACCGCCCGGCCGAGCATGTCGCGAACGTCCTCGGCGCCGGGGCGGCGCCGCGTGGACTCCAGCATCATGCCGGTGGCGAACAGCCGCTGCACCACCAGGTCGTGCAGGTCCCGGGCGATACGGTCGCGGTCCTCGTAGACCGCGAGGCGTTCCCGGCCGCGCCGGGCGTCGGCGAGGACGAGGGCGAGCGCGGCCTGCGAGGCGAACTGGGTCGCGAGCAGCCGTTCGACGTCGGTGTACGGGCGGTCGCCGCGGCGGCGGGGGAGGGCGAGGGTGCCGATCAGCCGGCCGCCCGCCCGCAGGGGCAGCATCATGCTCGGGCCGAACCGGTGCCGTACGTGCGTCGTCATGCGCGGATCGGTCGCCGAGTCCGTGACGAACACCGGTTCGCCGCCCAGGAGCTGCTCCAGGACGGGACTGCCCGGTGCGATGGCCGCGCCGACGATGCCGTCCGGGTCGTCGGGCGTGGAGGCGGTCACGATCTCCATGCCGCCCTCGGGGGTCGGCTGGAGGATCACGCCCGCACCGGCGTCGGCGAGCAGCCGGGCCCGTTCGGCGACCGTCGTCAGCGCGTCGTCGGCGCTCTCCTCGGTGAGCAGCGCGGTGGTGACCGCCGCGACGCCCTCGATCCAGCGCTCGCGCTGCCGGGCCCTCTCGTACAGCCGGGCGTTGCCGATCGCGATGCCGGCGTGCGTGGCCAGGACCCGCAGCAGCTGCTCGTCCTCCGCCGTGAACGGGCCGCCGCCGTCCCGCCCGGCGAGACACAGCTCGCCGAACTCCTCGTCGCTTTCCTCGTCGCGTACGCGGATCGGCATCCGCAGCCGGGGCGCCGCCTCCGGTACGCCGTCCCGGCCCGGGGTGCGGATCGCGGCGAGGCCGTCCCGGCCGGGGTCGGCGGTGGTCAGGTCCGCCGAAGCGGCGCCGGTCAGCTCGGCGGCCGCGTCCACGATGTGCTGCAGGGTGCTGCGGAGATCGAGGTCGGTGCCGACGTCCAGAACGGCTTCGAGGAGGCGGGTCAGCCGGGGCGCGGGGTGCGCGGTCATCCGTCCGGCTTCCCTCGTGGCGGGTCAGTCGGCCGACGTCGAGTGGAGGGCCAGCGGCTCGACCCGGCCCTCCAGCATGATGCCGAGTCCCTGGACCGCGCACACGTCGGGCCGCTCCGCGATGTGCACCGGCATCCCCGTCGCCTTGCGCAGCATCTGGTCGAAGCCGGGCAGCAGCGCGCTCCCGCCGACCATCATGATCCCGCGATCGGCGAGGTCCGCCACCAGGTCCGGCGGGCAGTCCCGCAGCACCTTGCCGATGCCGTCGAACACGGCCGTCAGCGGCGTCTGGATGGCGTTGCGCACGGCGGCGGTGTCGACCTGTACGCTGCGCGCCAGGCCGGTCGCCACGTCCCGGCCGTGGATCTCGGTGGAGGTCGGCCCCTGCGGGGTGAGCCCGTTGTCGGACAGGGTGAGTTGCAGCGGACGCACGGACTGGCTGGGCAGCATCAGTTCGTGCTGGAGGCGCAGGTGCTGCACGATCGCGTTGTCGACGGCCTCACCGCCGACCGGGATGCGCTCGGCCGCCACGATCGAGCCGAGGGAGAGCACCGCGACCTGCGTGGCGTGCGCTCCGCACACCATGACCATCGTCGCTTCGGGCTGCTCGACGGGCAGCCCGCAGCCGACCGCCGCCGCGATCAGCGTGTCGACGAGTTCCACGCGGCGCGCGCCGAGCCCGACCAGCGTCTCGACCGACGCCCGCTGGGCCAGCGGATCGGCGCCGTGCGGGGTGCAGACGGCGGCGCGCAGCCGTGGCTTGCGGCGCAGGGCGCGGCGGACCTTGTCGCCCAGCAGGTGCCGCAGCATGCGCTGGGCCATCTCGATGTCGACGACCGTGCCACCGGAGATGGGCCGGACGACGCGGATGTAGCCGGGGGTGCGGCCGGTCATCCGCTCGGCGAACTCACCGACCGCGATGAGCGCGCCGGTACGGGTGTTGACCGCGGCGGCGGACGGCTGGTCGACGACGAGCCCGACGCCCTTGACGTACACGCGGGTCCGCGCCGCGCCCAGGTCGACGGCGAAGTGGCAGCGGCGCAGCTGCTCCAGACTGGCGGTACTGGCGGTCATGGCGGAGCCTCCCGAGAGCGCGGACCGTGCGCGGCCGCCCGGCGGCCGGCCTCTCAGGCATCGTGCGCGGGGGCCGGGCCGGGCGCCTTCCGGGGAGGGCCGGGCGGGGGGCCGCTGAATGGGGGGCGGCCGGTGGTTCCCGGCCGCGGTGAGCGGCGGTCGCGGGTCCCGCCGGTCCCGATCGGCACCCCAGTGGCCGATGGACGGCGCACCGCCAGGCGACGGGGGAAGCGGTCAGCGCCCGCTCGCCGGAGGCCGCGTCGAGCCGCTGCGGCGCCCGGCACCGGCGACCGCGCGGTACCAGCCCGTGCTGTCGTCCAGCGGCCGGAACAGGCCCGGGGCGAAGGCCGGGCCGTCCTGTCCCTCCCCGAACGACACGTCGTGGTACAGGGAGTCGGAGAGGGCGACGATCGCCTGTGCGCCGGAGACGTCCAGTGCCGCGCCGACCGACTCGGCATCCGCGCGAAAGACCTGCTCCTGGCTGCCGTCCGGCCGCAGCTCCACCTGCCAGAACTCCGCCCGCAGCCGCAGGCCGCCCACGTGCGCCAGCAGCCCGGGCAGGCCCTCCACCGTCGCCCGGAGGAGCCGGGAGGCCTCCACCCGTGGCGCCAGCAGTACGAGGAGGCCCTCCTGGTCGTCCAGGAGTTCGTAGGAGCCGCCGGCGAGCCCGCTGTCCGCCAGCAGGTCCGTGACCACCCGGTGGAGTGCCGTGCGGGTCCCGGCGCCCCGGGGGGCGTCGGCGAACGAGTAGCGGGCGCAGTCGCGGAAGTCGGTGTCGACGTCGGCGCCGTCCCTCTCGGACTCGCTCTCGGACCCCTCCTCGAACTCCGCCTCGAGCTCCGCGTGAACCTCCATCAGGATCTCGGCCCGCTCCCGGGCCACTTCGGGCTCGAGGTCCGGGTCGTAGAAGGGACCGTCCCCCCACGGGGCGCTCGCCGCGATCACTTCGGCCGTCTCGAGTTCCTCCTCGGCCGGCCCCTCCTCCGTGCCCAGGAGCGGCGTCCAGAGACCGTCCTCCGTGGGGAAGGGGCCCTCCGCGAGCTCGTCCGGCGCGGACACGGCGCCGTGCGTCCCGTCCGTGTGCGGCGGTTCCTCGTACGCCTGCCACGGAGCGTCGTCCGCCGGCTCGTCGTGCTCCTCGCGCAGTTCCCGGCCCAGGGCCAGCAGAGCCGGGCTCCGCCCCCCGGACAGCTCGTACTCCTCGTACACCGCCAGGGCCTCCTCGCCCCGGCCCTGGCGGCGCAGCGCGATCAGGTACAGGCGGCGGAAGTCCTCCCGGTGCGGGTGGGAGTCCAGCAGCCCGGCCAGATCGGCGCAGGCCCGGTCGTACTCGCCCAGGGACAGGTCGAGTTCGGCGCGCTTGGTGTGCAGGGCGAGGCGGAGCCGCGTCAGGCGGGTACGGGCGGTGCGGGCGGCGGGGCCGGGCACGTCCGCGAGCGGCTCGGCACCGCGCCAGAGCGTCAGCGCCTCGGCGACGAGGCCGCGGGCATCGGCGTGCGCGCCCTCCAGCCGCGCCGCGTCGGCGCGTCGCACCAGCTCGTCGCAGTGCACCACGTCCACATGGTCGGCGCTGGTGTGCAGGGCGTAGCCGTGGGCGGGCCTCGCCAGTACGCCGGGGCCCAGGGCGTCCGCCAGACGTGCGGCCAGCCGGGTCACCTCGGCCCGCGGGTCGCGTGGCTCGTCGCCCGGGTCCCACAGCCCCCACCGCAGCTCCTCGTGCGTCACCGTGCGGCCGTGTTTGAGCAGCAGCATGGCGAGCAGCGCGCGGACGTCCGGTGGCAGGCCGGGGGAGCCGTCCGGGAGGTCGACCCGCAGGGGCCCCAGGACGCGGTACCGGCGCCGCCCGTACGCCTCGCCCGCCCGGGCCGGCAGCTGCGGGTCGGCGAGCAGCCCGAGGCCCTGGGCCTGTGTCGCGGCCGAGGCGGACATCAGCTGGTCGAAGGCGTGCGCGTAGTGGATGCGCAGGGTGCCGGGCAGCCGGTCGAGGCGGTGGGAGTCGATCGGGACGGTCAGGCGCGAGGTCCCCGACGTCAGCAGCAGCATGACATCGCACAGGGCCCGCAGGTCCTCGGAGCGGCCGGCCGGGCCCGACGTCCGCCCCGGTTCGAAGAGGCTGAGCCGGACCGTGCCGTCCGGCAGGAGGACCACCCGGGACGCCTCCAGACCGCCGTGCGTGACGCCCGCCTCGTGCAGGGCGGTGAGCGCCCGCGCCAGCTGCGCCCCCACCGACACCGTCAGCGGCGTCGGCAGCCGCCGGCCGCCCGACCGTACGAGGGTGCTCAGGGCGATGCCGTCGAGGTGCTCCATGACGATGTACGGGATGTCGTCCTCGATGCCGCGGTCGAGGACGGTCACCACGTTCGGGTGGCCGATCTCCGTGAGGCGGCCCGCGTCCCGCAGGAACGCCCGGCGCGAGGCGGGGTCGGTGTCCGCGTCGTGCAGCCGGACCGTCACCGTCCGGTTCGTCCCGGTGTCCTCGGCCAGCCACATCCTCCCGGTCGGCGCGATCCGTCGCACCGGCCGGTAGCGCGCGCCCAGCGCGGGCGGGAAGGGGGACGCGGCCGGGAGGCGCGGCCGCGCCGCCAGCTGCCGCGCACTCTCCTGGCTGATCGCCGCGAACGGCTCGCTCCCGTCGGCCCGTTCGGTGCCGTCCCGTGCGGGGATCAGCGCGCGGAACTCGCCGGGCGAGCGACCCGCCCGCTGGTCGATCAGGCCCCCGGTCCGCAGCAGCAGCTCGTGGGTGCGGTCGCGGGCGGTACGGGGCAGACCGCGCAGCAGGAGATCGCGTACACCGGGGCGGAACGCGTACGAGCCGGGCGGCCCGGGGACCGTGGTGAGCAGGCCGCTGAGGATGACCTCGGCCAGGTGCCGGGGGAGCGGGTGCGGTTCGACGGCGGCCTGCACCAGCCGCATCACCGGCAGGTCCGGGCGCCCGAGCGCGAGGTGGCCGGCCAGCCGGAAGGCCTCCGGCGACGCGCTCGCGCGAAAGCGCAGGACCAGCTCCTCGGCGGACAGCCGCGTCACGTCGGTGCGGTCGTCGGCGTCGGCCGGCAGCGGACGGTGCAGTGGGGCGGCCGCGCCCGGGTACTCGGTGCCGCCCGGACTCGCCACCAGCGACGCCCAGTTCGCCAGCCACTCGGGTCCCGGTTCCAGTACGGGCAGGTGTACGGCTTCCCCGGGTGGGCGGGGCGCGGCGCTGTCGTACGGCGTGAAGGCGAGCGACGCGCTGGGCGCGGCCCGGTGCGGGGCCGACAGCCGGCCCGGCACCGGCGGCAGGGCGGTGTCCCGCCACAGATGCTCGGGCAGCGGCTGGAGGACGGCCAGGGGCGTCCGGTGCGCCCAGCGCCGCAGCGTGCCGAACCACGCGGTGCCGGCCGGGCCCTCACGCCACTGCGGCCCCATGCAGTCGCTGATCAGCAGGGTGACCGTACGGCCGTCGGCGGGCGCGTGGGTGCCGTCGCCGCGGACGGTGCCGTCGGGTTCCGCGCGGTGCAGGGTGACGGTGCGGAAGACGCCCGACTGGGCGAGGGCGGTGTGCAGTTCGCGCACCAGGGGGTCCCAGACGGGCATCGTGGGGCCCGCGTCGTGCACCAGGTCCAGCCGCAGCCAGCGCTCCCGCACGGGCCGCAGCACCGGCAGCCACCACTCGGGTCCGGCGCCCAGCCGGGCGATGCGGTCGACGGTCGCGTACTCGTCCACCTCGCGCCCCACCGGGGCGTCGGTACGGCGCTTCAGCGGGCGCAGGGAGCGTTGCAGCGCCAGGGGGTGGCGCAGCATCGGCGGGGCGGGCGCGAGCAGGGCGCTGTGCGGTTCGGCCGCCGACGTCCCAGGGGCGGGGGCCGGGGACGGCAGGCGCAGGGGGGTGCGGGGGGCCCGCGGTGCGGGAGGCGGCACCGTCGGCCGGCCGGGCGGGGGCGGGGGCTCCGGCCGCCGCTGCCGGTCCCGCTCCGGGCCCGGGCCGGGCGCGGGCGGCGTCGGCTCCGGGGGTTCCGCCTCGGCCGCCTCGGCCGCCGGGTCCGGCGGGTCCGGCGGGTCCTGCGCCGGGGGTTCCATCTGCCCGGCCAGCCACAGGAGTTCGGCCAGCTCCAGCGGGGTCGGGCGGTCACCCGAGGCCGCCCGGCCGAGGATGTCGGCCAGGCGGTGCAGGGGTTCCGGCGAGCCGGAGCGGTCGGACGGCATCAGAAGGCATCGGGTTGCGGGGAGCGGCCCAGGTACGGCATCAGCTGCTGAGCCAGCTCGTCGAGCGAGTCGGTGCCCAGACCGGAGGAACGGGCCAGGTAGATCGCGTTGAGCAACTGGTCCGTGGCCAGTTCGCCGCTGCCCATCCGGGACAGGAACCGGTCGATCAGCCGCTGCGCCAACCCGTCGGGCTCGCCCAGGTGGGCGCGGACGATCTCGGAGAGCTGTTCGTCGTCCGGCTGCCGCAGGCGGAGCGAGACGCAGCGGCGCAGGAAGGCGGGCGGGAACTCGCGTTCGCCGTTGCTGGTGAGGACGATGAAGGGGAAGGAGTTGCAGCGGACCCGGCCGCGCTCCACCGGGACCCGCTGGTCGGTGCCGTCGATCAGTACCTCGGCACGCCCGTCGGGGGTGTCCCGGGAGGCCCGCACGAGTTCGGGGATCTCGTACTGCCCCTCCTCCAGGACGTGCAGCAGGTCGTTCGGCAGGTCGAGGTCGCTCTTGTCGATCTCGTCGATGAGCAGCGCGCGCGGGCGGGCGTAGGGGAGGAGGGCGGTGCCGAGCGGGCCGAGGCGCAGATGGTTCTCGATGCCCGTGCCGGCCGCCGGGTCGCCGGGCCGTTCCGCGGTGTGGCGGGCCGCGTACAGGCGGGAGAGCGGGTCGTACGTGTAGAGGCCGTCGTGGAGGGTGCTGCGGCTGGTGATGTTCCACCTGAGGACCGGGCCGAGCCGCAGTTCGCGGGCGACCGCGTAGGCGAGGGACGACTTGCCCGTGCCGGGCGGGCCGGTGACCAGCAGGGGGCGCCGCAGGTACAGGGCCGCGTTGACCAGCTGCACGGTGTGCTCGGTGGCCTGGTAGGTCGCGGCACGGTGGGCGCGGTCGGGGGAGGCGGTGGCGGCGTCGCCGTCGTCGTGGGGCGGGTCGAGCACGGGACGGCCGTCGAAGGCACGCCAGGGCGGGGGAGGGGGCAGCTTGGTGATGCCGTCGTGAGGGGCCGGCGCGCCGGTGTAGACGGGCCACAGGGGCATGGTTCTTCTCTCCGAGCTGTCGGTGCGGCGGGCGGTCCGGTGCGGTGGCGGGTGGTTCGGTGTGCGGCGGGGGCCGGTGTGCGGCAAGTGGTCCGGTGCGGTGGCGGGTGGTTCAGCCGACGGGTGAGTGCAGCAGGGCGGTGGGTTCGGCGAAGCAGCGGGGGTCGTCCCACAGCAGCTGGACGTCTCTCGCCCAGTGCTCGTCCGGGGCGTCGGCCGCCTCCGCCGTCTCGCGCAGCTCCATGACCAGGCGGGGAAGCTCGGACGGCGGTACACCCGCCACGGACACGGCGAGTTCGTCGAGGAACGCCGTGCCGGAGCAGGGGCCGTCGTGCCCGTCGCCGGGGCAGCCCGTGCGCGGCCACAGCAGCACGGGGACGGGGACGTTGACACCGACCTCGAAGTACTCCCGTGCCGTCGCGGGCGCGGTGGCGAAGCCGGCCAGCTCCGCGTCGTCCCGCAGCCGCTTGCGCAGACCGGCCGGCCGCTCCCGGGTGCCGCAGTCGACGCGGTGCAGGGTGACGCCCGCGCCGGCCTCGAGCTTGCGCCACTTCTTGCGCAGCTGGTGGCGGAGCCGTCCGCTGCGGTGGCGGTGGCGGTCGGTCACCACGAGCGGGTACGCGCAGCCGAGCGGTGTGGGGTCGTCCTCGCTGCAGGCCCAGTGCGCCACCGGCGCGTTGAGCCACTCGCGCGGCAGTACGAACGTGAGCAGTTCCTCGGCACCGGGATCGAGCTGGGTGAACGCCTCGTCGATGCGTTCCTGCACGAACGCCCGCACCGCGCCGCGGGCCAGCCGGCGCGTGCCCACCGGGCGGCGCTGTCCGTCGCGGTACGCGGACACCTCGACGGTGACCTGGTCGGCGCCGGCTCCGCTGTGGTCGATCTCCACGACGATGGGCGACCACGTCGCGGGGCGCCCCACCGGGGCGTCCAGCCGTTCCTCCAGCCGGTCGGCGAACCGGGCCACGGCACCCGGGTCGGGCACCTCCCACTGCACGTAGGCGGCGGCTTCCCGCAGGGAGGCGAACCCCCCCTCCGGGGGCGGCGGGTCGAAGGCGTCCGCCGCGGAGACGTACAGCCGGTTCGGATCGCAGGTCAGGCCGGTTTCCTCGGCCCGGCGCACCAGCGCGTACAGCCGTCTGCGGGCGTCCGCCCGGTGGCCGGGCGTGGGCACGAGTTCGCCGAGCTCCGGCCAGTAGCGCGCCATGACCTCGACGGGCAGCATCCGGCCGACGCGCACGTCCCTGGCGCCCGCGACCGCCGAGACCATGCCGACGACCGTGCCGTCGGCGAGCGTCGCGGCCGCCCCGCTGAACCCGGCCGCCAGTGGCTGCCCGTGCCCGGTGAGGGCCTCCAGCTGGACCCATTCGTCCGAGATGAGCGGGCCGGGCAGGGCGCGGTAGGAGGCGAGCATGCCCTCGTCGTACCCCTTGGGGAAGCCGTAGGCGACCAGCTCGGGGGCGGGCGCGGTCCGTTCCGCACCGGGCCGGGCGAACACGGCCGGGGTGAGCGGGACTTCGCGGTCCAGTTCCAGTACGGCAAGGTCGCCGAGGTCTGCGGCGCCGCCCTGCCAGCCGCCGTGCACGGCGACGGTGGCGGACAGCCCGCCCAGCTCCCGGCGGCCGGGGAAGGTCACCGTGACCGGCGCGCTCTCGCTCCACCGCACGACATGGGCGCAGGTGAGCAGCCGGCGGGCGGAGACGAGGAATCCGGCGCCGACCTCCTTGCCGCACTCGACGCGGGCGTGCCACGCGGCGCCGCTCACGGCCGGCCGGTGGCTTCCGGGCCCCGGGGGCGCGCGGGGCCCTCGGGGCCCGGCTCCGGCGACCAGCTCAGTCTCACGATCAGATGGCCTTCCGCCGACCCCTTCGCGATGATCGCGCCGGCCTCCGCGCTCAGCTTGACCCCGAACTCCAGCTCCACCGAGTCGGGTCTGAGCGAGCCGTCCCGGAAGACCCGCAGCGCGGACTCGGCCGCCGCCCGCACGCCCTCCAGGGAGCCCTCGAAGGTGCGTGCCGCCTGGGCCGGGCCGTCGCCGCGTGAGACCAGCCGCGCCCCGTCCTCGTCCTCGGCGCCCTCGACGACCACGCGCACGCCGTCCTCGGTCTTGAACTCCAGCAACCCGTCCATGCCGCCGTTCGCTCCCCGTGTGCCGTACGTACCTCTGTGAAACACCATTGTGGCGGACGGTACTTGGCCGTGTCCCGTGTTCCACCGCCGGTCACTCGCGTGCCTGGCGGAAACCCGCCAAGGCGCCAATCCGCCACGTCCGGCCAACTCCTGTGCCCCACAAGCCCCCTGAGACTTCTCGCAGCACTCGTCGCAGCACTGTACGACGATACGAAGAGAGGCGTGGATGAGTAGAGGACCAGTCAGACGCGGAGCGACCCTCCTGTCGGCGGGGCTCGTGATCGCGCTGCTGCCGGCCGGGACGGCGGCGGCGCAGGAACCACCCCCGGACACGGCGCGCACCCCGGCCGCCACCCCGGCCGCCGCCCGCACCGTCACCCTCGTCACCGGCGACCGGGTGACCGTCGCCGACCTCGGCGGCGGCCGGCAGACCGTGACCGTCGAGCGGCCCGAGGGCGCCACCGGCGCCGTGCACACCCGCCGGTCCGGCGGCCGGACCACCGTCGTACCGGACGAGGCCCTCCCGTACCTGCGCGACGGCAGCCTCGACGAACGGCTCTTCGACGTCGGTGAGTTGCTGGCACAGGGACTCGCCGACTCCGAGACCGGCGAACTGCCGCTGATCGTGACCTACGACAAGGGCGTGCGGGCCGCCACCCCGAGGGGGACCGAGCGGACCCGTGCGCTGCCCAGCGTGCGCGGCGCCGCCGTCGAGGCCGACAAGGGGGGTGGCTTCTGGCGGGAGTTCACCCGCCGGGGCGCCGGCATCGACGGCGTGTGGCTCGACGGACGGGTCACCGCCGCGATGGCCGAGTCCAACGCGCAGATCGGCACGCCCGAGGCCTGGCAGGCCGGGCTGACCGGCAAGGGCGTCACCGTGGCCGTACTGGACAGCGGCGTGGACGCCGGCCACCCCGACCTCGCCGGACGGGTCGCCGAGAGCCGCAGCTTCATCGCCGGGGAGGAGGTCGCCGACCGGCACGGCCACGGCACGCACGTCGCCTCCACCGTCGGCGGCAGCGGTGCGGCCTCCGACGGCAAGGAGAAGGGCGTCGCACCCGGCGCGACCCTCGCGGTCGGCAAGGTCCTGTCCGACCAGGGCACGGGCAGCGAGTCCGAGATCATCGCCGGCATGGAGTGGGCCGCCCGGGACGTGGACGCGGACATCGTCTCCATGAGCCTCGGCTCCACCGAGCCCAGCGACGGCACCGACCCCATGGCGCAGGCCGTCAACACCCTGTCCGCCGAGACCGGCGCCCTGTTCGTCATCGCGGCCGGCAACACCGGCACCCCGTCCTCCATCGGCTCGCCCGGCGCAGCCGACTCCGCCCTGACCGTGGGCGCCGTCGACTCCACCGACCAGGCCGCCTGGTTCACCAGCGCCGGGCCCCGGTACGGGGACAACGCCCTCAAGCCCGACCTGTCCGCCCCGGGCGTCGGCATCCTCGCCGCCCGCTCCCGGCTCGCCGAGGGCAGCGGCGACTACACCTCCATGGACGGCACGTCGATGGCCACGCCGCACGTCGCCGGCGTGGCCGCCCTGCTCGCCGAGGAGCACCCCGACTGGACCGGCGCGCAGCTCAAGGACGCGCTGATGTCCACGTCGAAGCAGCTCGACGCCTCCGCCTACCACCTGGGCGCGGGCCGGGTCGGCGTGCCGGACGCGATCGGCGCCGACGTCACCGCCACCGGCAGCGCCGACCTCGGCTTCCACTCCTGGCCGTACGAGGCCAACGAGCCGGTCACCCGCACCGTGACCTACACCAACACCTCCGACGCCCCCGTCGAGTTGGAGCTCGCCGTGCAGGGCGCCCCCGACGGCGTCGCCACCCTCGCCGACACCGCCCTCACCGTGCCCGCGCACGGCACCGCCTCCACCACCGTCACCGGCGACGGCTCCAAGGCCCCGGTCGGGGCGACGAGCGGCCGGATCGTGGCCTCGGGCACGGACGGTACACCCGTCGCGCACACCGCGTTCGGGCTGGTCAAGGAGGAGGAGCGGTACACGCTCACCGTCCACGTCAAGGACCGGGCGGGTGGCGCCACCGCGGCCGACCTGACCGTGCAGCGCCTCGCCGGGGGTGTCGACCCCGTCCCCGCGCACGTCGGTGACTCCGGCACCCTGAAGCTGCGCCTCGCGCCCGGGACGTACAGCCTGACCTCCTTCCTCGACGTGCGCGGCAGCCACGGCGCCGACTCGCTCGGCCTGGGATTCCTCGCGGCGCCGGAGGTCGTCGTCGACCGGGACCGCGAGATCACCCTCGACGGACGCGAGCTGCGCGAGATCAGCGCCGACGTCGACAAGCGCACCGAGACCCGGCAACTGCTCATGGAGTACGACCGCGACGCGAACGGCTCCGACCTGTTCGGTGCGGTCCAGGTGCCCCTGACGTACGACAGCGTCTTCGCCGCGCCCACCGGCAAGAAGGTCACCGAGGGCGACTTCGAGTACCGGACCGTGTGGCGGCTGGGCAAGCCGCTGCTGGAGGTCAAGGGCGTTCGTGAGGCCGTCGTCCAGTCGGGCGGCACCCTGACCGAGGGACACAGCCGGCTGCCGCTGGTCGACGTCGGGGACGGGCCCTTCCCGGCCGGCGTCCGGGGCAAGGCGGTCCTCGCCCGGCTCACCGGGGGCGCCGAACCGGCCGCCCTCGCCCAGGCCGCCCAGGACGCGGGCGTGAAGGCGCTGTTCGTGACGGACGACGCCCCCGGGCGGCTGATGTCCTGGTGGGGCACGGCCGACAACGCCGACCGGCCGCTGCAGATCGCCACGGTCGGTGCGGCCGACGCGGAGCGGCTGCGGGACGCGGGGAAGGTCGACATGACCGGGACGCGCAACACGCCGTACACGTACGACCTCGCGGAGGGCCATCGCGGCGCCGTGCCCGACCGGGACCTCACCTACGAGCCCGGGCACCGCGACCTCGCGGTGCTGCGGGCGAAGTACCACGCGGCCGAGCCGTCGAGCGGCGGCGAGTTCCGGTACTCGATCACCGACACCTTCCCGGTCGGCCTCGGCTTCCGGGAGCGGATCGGCTTCCCGGCCGAGCGCACCGAGTACGTGTCGACCGGGCCCGGCCAGCTGTGGCACGAGACCGTGACGACCGCCGACGGCGCGCTGGAGCAGCGGGCCGGAACGGTCCGGTACGAGGGCGGCTCGCGTACGGAGCTGAACTGGTTCAAGCCCGTGTGGCACCCCTACCTCGGCACCGGCCTGGGCTGGGGGCAGCAGCGCGTGGGCAACCGGCTCCAGTTCAACGCCCCCGGCTGGGGCGACTCCGGCCCCGACCACACCGGCTTCGGTGACGTGTGGAGCGAGGGCAGCGGCATGTCGCAGACCACGTCGGTGTACCTGGACGGCGAACTGGTCGACCAGGGACCGTCCTCCGCCGCCTACGTCTCGGACGCGCCGGCCGACGAGCGCACGTACAAGCTCGTCACCGACACCGCGCTCGACGCCGGACGCTGGAAACTCGGGACCGAGGGGCACGCCGAGTGGACCTTCCGCTCGGCCGCCACACCCGAGGACCGCTGGACCTACCTCCCCCTGATCAACCTCTCCTTCGACGTCGACACCGACCTCGCGGGCGAGGTGCGCGGCGGGAAGAAGCTGCGGGTCGGGATCGGCGCGGAACACGTGGCCGGCGCCCCGGACACCGGGACGATCGGCGGCGGAAAGCTGGAGGTGTCGTACGACGACGGCAGGACCTGGCAGCAGGTCCGGCTGCGCGGCGGTGACGGGGAGGCGTCCTGGCACGGGACGCTGAGCGTGCCCCGCGACGCCGGGCACGTCTCGCTGCGGGCCTTCGCGCGCGACGACCGGGGCGGCTCGGTCACGCAGGAGATCGTGCGGGCCGTGGCCGTGCGCTGACACGCGGACGGCGCCGCCTCCCTGGGACGGGGAGGCGGCGCCGCCTGGGTTCTCGGACCGTCAGACCAGCCAGCCGACGAAGTGGACGATGCCGGCGAGGATGTCGGTGAGAAGGTTCATGATCGTGCAGCTCCTTGCGCTGTGCATGTGTGGGACCTACTTGGGACAGTGCGTCGACCACGGTCTGCAGCCCGTTGCTCGCACACTGTGAGTATCGTTGGTCCCGGCAGTCACATACGCTCTTCTGAGCGACGGTCACCTGTTCCAGGGAACAACTGATCGCTTGTTCGGATCACGCCAAGTTCGGCCAAGTCCTGTGGCCTCAAACGCAGTTGACCGGCCGTCGCCTCCACCTCGTGTGCCGGGCGTTTCAGGATCGCCGCCGCGAGCTCCGGCGCGATGACGGAGAAATAGCTGTCCGGGGTGGCCCAGGTGCTGCCCGGTGCGGCCAGCGCCAGCGCCCCGCCCGAACCGCCCTCGCCGATCACCAGCGTGGTCACCGGCGTGCGCGCCGACGCCACCGCCGCGAACAGGTCGGCGATCGCCGCGCCCGCGCCCTGCCGCTCCGCCGCCGCGTCGCCCGCCGCACCCGGCGTGTCCACCAGGGTCAGCACCGGAACGCCGAGCCGGTCCGCGAGGCGGATCAGGCGGGCGGCGGTGCGGTACCCGGCGGGCCTGGTCGCCGTCCCGGTCTGGGCGGCGTACGCGACCGTCCGCCCCGCGTGCTCGCCGAAGCCGCAGAGCATGCCGTCCGGGTCGGTGCCGCCGCAGCGGTCGCCGGAGAGGGCGGCGCGGTGGGTGAAGTAGGCGTCCAGGTACGCACGGGCGCGCGGCCGTCCGGGAGCGCGGGCCCGCCGGACCGCGTCCCACCCGGTGTCCGGCAGGTCCCGCGAGCCCAGCGGCTCGGGCACCGGCGCCGGGTCGCCGGACGGTGCCGTCAGCAGCCGCAGCCACCGGCCCAGCGTCGCGCGCAGTTCCCCGGGCGGTACGACGGCGTCCGCGCTGCCCGCCGCCACCTGTGCCTCGGCCGTGTACGCCGCCGGGTCGGCGTCCGGCGGCCGGACCCGGGACCCGGCGAATCCGACCTGGGCGCCGGGCAGCGCGAGGGTCACGTCGGCACCCGCGCCCAGCGTCGCCCAGCCGCCCCCGGTGACCGGGTCCCGCAGTACGGCGATCTGCGGCAGCCCGGCCTCCCGGGTGAGCGCCGACTGCCGCGCCACCCGCTGGAGCTGGGTCAGCGCGAGCATCCCCTCCTGCATCCGGCTGCCACCCGTGGCGACCAGCGGCACCACCGGCAGCCGGTGTTCACGGGCGTACGTGTACGCCGCCTCCAGCCGGTCGCCGGTGTCCCGGCCCAGCGAGCCGCCGAGGAAGCCGAACTCGAAGGCGAGGAGCACGGCCCGCACGCCCTGGACGTGCCCGGTCCCGCAGACGACGGACTCCTCCTCACCGGTGCGCTCGGCGGCGCGGGCGCGGGCGGCGTCGTAGCCGTGCCAGCCGAGGGGGCCGTCGGGCCGCGGCGACCGCCCGGCAGGGTGGGGGAGTTCGGCGAAGTCGTCGGTCAGGAGGCCGAGGAACGCCCGCGCGGACAGCCGTTCAGTCATGCGTCAGCGCCCGCTTCATGATCTTCCCCATGTCGTTGCGGGGGAGCGAGTCGAGGTACCGGACGACGCGGGGCCGCTTGTGCGGGGCCAGCCGGCCCGCGACGTGGCCGGCCAGCGCGTCCGGGGCGGGCGGCGAGGCGGGGTCGGCCGGCACGATCCACGCCACGATCCGCTCGCCCAGGTCCGGGTCGGGCTCCCCGGTGACGGCCGCCTCGCGCACCCCCGGGTGTTCGAGGAGCGCGTTCTCGATCTCGCCGGCCCCGATCTTGTACCCCCCGCTCTTGATCAGGTCGGTGGCCTTGCGGCCGACGATGCGGACATAGCCGTCCGGGTCGCGCACCGCCATGTCCCCGGTGCGGAAGAAGCCGTCCCCGGTGAAGGCGGCGGCGGTGGCGTCCGGGCGGTTGAGGTACTCGGTGAACAGGTTCGCGCCGCGCACCTGGATCTCGCCGACACTCTCCCCGTCCCACACCGTGATCGGCGTACCGTCGTCCTCCACGAGCCGCAGCTCCACCCCGGGCAGGGGCACGCCCACGGTCCCGGCGCGCGGCTCGCCGTCCGCCCGCACGCTGGTGTTCATCAGCGTCTCCGTCATGCCGTACCGCTCGATCACCCGCCGGCCGGTCGCGGCGGCGATCCGCTCGTGGTCGTGCACCGGCAGCGCGGCCGACCCGGACACCAGCAGCCGGGCCCCGGCGAGCGCCTTCGCCAGCTCCGGGTCCTGCGGCAGTGCCTCGGCGATCCGGTGGTACATCGTCGGCACCCCGAACAGCATCGTCGCGCCGTCGTTCAGCTCCCGCGCCGCGCCCTCGGCGGAGAACCTGCCCAGGTGCCGCACGGACCCGCCGCGCCGCAGCGGCCCGAGGACGCCCAGCACGAGGCCGTGCACGTGGAACAGCGGCAGCCCGTGCACCAGGACGTCGTCGCCGGTCCACCGCCACGCGTCGGCGAGCGCGTCCAGGGTCGTCGCGAGCGCGCGCCGGGGGATGACGGCGCCCTTGGGCGGTCCGGTGGTCCCGGACGTGTAGACGACGAGGGCGGGGGCGCCGTCGTCGGTGCGGCCGTCCTCGGGGACGGGCCCGGTGGCGCGCACGTCGACGTCGACGCGCTCCAGGGCGCCCAGGGCGGGCGGGAGTTCGCTCCCCGGCGGCGCCAGGACGAGTGACGGCCCGCTGTCGGAGAGGATGTGCGCGAGTTCCTTGTCGCCGGACTTCGGGTTGAGCGGTACGGCGGGGACCCCGGCCAGCAGCGCCGCCACCACGGCGACCGCGGTCTCCATCGCCGGGGTCGCCCAGACGGCGACCCGTCCGGCCCCCCGGAGCCGGCCGGCCGTGCCGCCCGCCGCGGCGGCGAGTTCGGCGTACGTCAGGGAGCGCTCGCCGAACCGCAGGGCGGGCCGGTCGGCCGGGGCGCCGGTCGCGGCCGGGGAGAGGGCCGGGAAGAGAGTGGACACGCGTCGTACTCCTTAGCTGTTGCTCACGGTTACCGGTTTTCCGAGGTGGGCCTACCCGAAGCCGGGCACGACCAGTACCAGCCAGGCCAGCGCGGGCACGACCGCCACCACGATCCCTCCGTACACCATCAGCTGCCTGAAGAACCGCTCGCGGTCCACATCCGGTGCCGCGGCCAGCACCAGCGCGCCGTTCGTCGAGAACGGGCTGACGTCCACGACCGTCGCCGAGACCGCGAGCGCCGCCACCATGCCGACCGCCCCGATCTCGCCCTGCGCGAGGAACGGCACCGCCAGCGGGATGAGCGCGCCCATGATCCCGACCGAGGAGGCGAAGGCCGACACGATCGCGCCGATGTAGCAGAGCAGCACCGCGGCCAGCAGCGGGACGCCGATGCCGCCGACGCCCTCGCCGGCCCAGGTGATGGTGCCGATCTCCTCCAGCACGCCGACGTACGTGAGGACACCGCAGATCAGCAGGACCGTGGACCAGGCGATCTCACCGACCGCGCGGCGGCTGTCGTCCGGCCAGGCGGTGCTCAGCACGACGGCCAGGGAGACCGCGGTCAGACCCGCGTCCAGGTCGAAGCCGAGGACGGCCACGACGAGGGCGGCCAGGGCGACGAGGGTGGCGATCCGGGCCGGGGTGAGGCGCGGGCCGGCGCCGGTGCCGTCGGTGTCCCGGCCGGGGCGGACGGCCACAGCGGTGGAGGCGGCGCCGGTGCCGTGGCCGGTCCCCGCGCCGGTGCCGTGGCCCGCGCCGGTGGCGTGGCCGGTCCCCGCGCCGGTGTCGCGGCCCGCGCCGGTGCCGGTGGGCTCCGTGCCCTTGCCCGCCTCGCCGCCGTCCTCCGGCGTCACCGCCCCCCGCGCCCACAGCTTCCGCCCGCCGAACAGCACGAACAGCACGCTCGCGATGAGGAGGTTGGCGATGAGCGAGGCGAGGAAGAGGGTGACCTCGCTGCCCGGCAGGCCCTCGCGCTCGACGATGCCGTTGACGATCGAGCCGTAGATGCTGATCGGTGAGAAACCGCCGGCCTGCGCACCGTGCACCACCATCGTGCCCATCAGCAGCGGGCTGATCGCGTACCGGGTGGCGAAGCTCAGCGCGATCGGCGCGACGATCGCGACGGCGGCCGGGCTGACCGCGCCGATCGCCGTGAGCGCGCCGGTGAGCGCGAACATCACCCACGGGATCAGCGCCACCCGCCCCCGCACGAGCCGGACGGCCGCGTGCACCAGCCAGTCGGTGGTGCCGTTGGCCCGGGCGATCGCGAACAGATAGGTGACGCCGACGAGGACGACGAACAGGTCGCCGGGGAAACCGGCGAAGATGCCGTCCGCGTCGAGGTCCGCGACGAGCGTGCCCACCCCGAAGGCGGCGGCGAAGGCGAGCGCGCCCATGTTGACGGAACGCGTGGTGGCGATGACGAACACCACGACGAGGACGAGGATCGAGATGAGTTCGGGGGACATGCGGGGGCTCCCGAGGGCTGACCTGAACTGGCTGAGTGGCTGAGCCACTTGGACGATGCGGTTGGTCGGCCAGCGTGGGCCCGGCCCGGTCCGGCGTCAAGGGGTCGCGCAGGAATTGGCTCAGCCACTCGGCCACGCGCCGCCCGGTGTTACGCTCCCGGCGAGAGGGGGGATCTCTTGACCGACGCCCTGCGCCCCATGACCAGGCAGCGCCTGTACGAACAGGTGCTGGAGCGGCTGCGCCAGTACGTCACCGACGGCGGCCTGCGCGCCGGCGACCGCCTTCCGCCCGAACGCGACCTCGCCCAGCGCCTCGGCGTCAGCCGTGCCTCGGTGAAGCAGGCCATCGTGGTCCTGGAGGTCCAGGGCCTGGTGGAGGCGCGGCACGGCGGCGGGACGTACCTGGTGCGGGACAGCCTCGACGTCGAGCCGGTCGAGGAGATGGTCGAACGCCGGCGGCGGCTCCCGGACGTCCTGGAGGCCCGCGAGGCGTTGGAGACGAAGCTCGCCGAACTGGCCGCCGAGCGCCGCACGGAGGAGGACCTGGCCGCGATGCGGTCCGCGCTGACCGTGATGGCCGAGGAGATCGAGCGCGGCGCCCACGGGGTCGAGGGCGACCGGCTGTTCCACGCGGCGGTGACGGCGGCGGCGCACAGCAGCCTCCTCGCGGAGTTCATGCGCTCCATCGCCCACCAGATCGCCGAGAGCCGCACCGAGTCCCTGCGCCAGCCCGGCCGGCCCGGCCGCTCCCTGGCCCAGCACCAGGCCATCCTGGACGCCGTCGCCGCGCGGCAGCCCCGGCAGGCCGCCACCGCCATGCGCCGCCACGTCCGTACGGTCGCCAAGGTCCGTCTGCTGGACTGGGACCCGGGAGAGGAACGACAGCCATGCCCCGAATAGCACTCGTCACCTGCCGGCCCGGACCACAGGTCAGCGTCGACCGCGACCTGCCGGTGCTCGTGGGGGCGCTGGAGGAGGCGGGGGCGCGGGCGTCCGCCGAGGTGTGGGACGACGACGGCGTCGACTGGGGAGCCTTCGACCTCGCCGTGATCCGTTCCACCTGGGACTACAGCTGGCGGGCGGGGGAGTTCACGGCGTGGGCCGAGAAGTGCGGCGCGGCCACGCGGCTGGCCAACCCGGCCGGCGTCGTGCGCTGGAACACCGACAAGCGCTACCTCGGCGACCTCGCGGCGGCCGGCGTGCCCACCGTCCCCACCCGCTACTCGGCCCCCGGTGAGGCGCCCGACCTGCCCGGCGACCACGAGTACGTCGTCAAGCCCACCTCGGGCGCCGGGGCCCGCTTCGCCGCCCGCTACACACCCGACGAGCACGCCACCGCCGTACGGCAGGTGGAGCGGATGCACGCCGAGGGGCTCACGGCGATGGTGCAGCCGTACGTGCGCGGCATCGACACCGCCGGTGAACGGGCCCTGCAGTTCTTCGGCGGGCGCCCGCTGCACGCCAGTCGCAAGGGCGCCGTCCTCACGCCCGGGACGCCGTACGACGAGCGCAAGGTCGCGCACCCGGGTCTGGAGCCCTGGACCCCGGCCCCGGCCGAACTCGCCGTCGCCGAGAGCGCGCTGGCCGCCGTACCGGGCGCCCCCGAGCTGCTGTACGCCCGCGTCGACCTGGTGGACGGGGCGGACGGGCCGCAGGTGATGGAGCTGGAGCTGGTCGAGCCGAACCTGTTCCTGTGGCTGCACGAGCGGTCGCTGCCGCGGGTGGTGGAGGCGGTGCTCGCGGCGGCCGGCTAGCGGTCGCCGACCGCCGTCCGCTGGAGCAGCCCCCAGGCGAACTCGGCGACGGCCTCGTGCCGTCGCCCCCGCGCGTCCGGGGCGGTGAAGGCCAGCCCCCAGAGGGTGGGTGCCGAGCCCTGGAGAGGGCGGGCGGGTGCGAAGGCGCGGGCCGTCTCGTCGACCGTGCAGGACCAGGGGGTGAGGTCGTCCAGGGTGCGCAGGTCGGGTCCCGCGGCGCCCGGGGCGCGGACCAGCCACTCGTTCCAGACGACTCCCCTGTCGGCGACGAGCACCTCGAAGCGCAGGTCCGGCCAGAGGGGAAGCCGCCACTGCCGGGCCTCGCACTCCAGGTCGCCGATCCGGCGGGGAACCGACGACTCGGGCTCACCGAGGACCGAGCGGTACCTGGAGGCGGCGGAACGGGAGCGCGGGGAGCGGAGCATCGCCTGCCAGCGCCTGTTCGCCTCCCGCATGTCCGCGGGCGAGGCGCCCAGCTCGCGGCGGGCGTCCTCCACCCGGCCCGGGTTGTGATCGGCCATGCGGCGCAGCAGCACCAGCTGGAAGTCGAGCGGGGTGAACGGGCCGGCGGGCCGCTTCCCGGCGGGTGTGGGGACCATCGCCCCATCGTGGACCATGGACGGGGCGCAGGCCCATTGCCCCGGGAAACGCGATATGAGTAGCCTGTGTTCGCGATTCCGATCGCCTGTTGAAATCTCGAACATCGGGGTTGTCGCCGCAGGCGCCTGAGACACCTAGGGAGGGGGCCGGACATGGGACGTCTCGTACCAGCCGTGACCCGGGCTCTCGACATACTGGAGCTCTTCCTCGACGGGGACGGCACACTCTCCGCACCCGACATCGTGCGCCGGCTCCAGTTGCCGCGCACCACCGTGCACGAGCTGGTCACCACGCTCGCCGCCCGGAAGTACATCGTCCCCGTGGCCGGGCAGCCCGGACGGTACCGGCTCGGCGTGCGGCCGTACCAGCTCGGCGCCCGCTACGCCGAGCACCTGGACCTCGCCGCCGAGGGACAGCAGGTCGCCCGGACCGTCGCCGAGACCTGCGACGAGACCGTGCACGTGGCGATCCTGGAGGACACCGACGTCATCTACATCGCCAAGGTCGACTCCACGCACGCGGTGCGCATGGTGTCGGCGGCCGGGCGCAGGCTGCCCGCCCACTGCACGTCCGTCGGCAAGATGCTGCTGGCCTCCCTCCCCGAGCCGGAGGTCGCCGCCCGCTTCCCCGACGGCGCCGAACTGACCGCGATGACCCCGAACAGCATCACCGACCCGGCCGCCCTGCGCGAGGCCCTGGCGGAGATCCGCGGGCGCGGCATCGCGGTGGAGAACCGCGAGTCCAACCCGGACGTCTCCTGCGTGGCCACCCCGGTCCGCGACCGCACCGGCCGGGTCGTCGCCGCGCTGTCGATCTCCGTGCCCATGATCCGCTGGAGCGAGGAGCGCCTCGCCGAGCTGGAGCAGCTCGCCGTCAAGGGCGCCGCCGACCTCTCCGAGCGCCTCGGCCACCGGAGCGCGGCATGACGGAGCACGGCATGACGGAGCGCGGCATGACGGAGCGCGGCACCGCAACGACCGGCACGGCGTACGAGGTGGCCGTCCGGGCTCAGGCGTCCCTCGGCGAGGGGCCCACCTGGGACCCCGCGACGGGCCGCCTCCTGTGGATCGACATCCTGAACTCCCGCGTCCACACCTACGACCCGGCGACCGGCCGTCGCACGGTGCGCCGCACCGGCCAGCACGTGGGCGCCGTCAAACCCCGCGCGGGCGGCGGCCTCGTCCTCAACCTGCGGGACGGGATCGGCCTCCTCGACCCCGACGACACCTTCCGCTGGCTGCACCGGGAGGCCGTCCCCGGCCGCCGCGCCAACGACGCCGCCGTCGCCCCCGACGGCGCGCTGTGGGCCGGCACCATGCGCTACGACGAGGCACCCGGCGGCGGCACGCTGTCCCGGGTCGCCGGGGACGGCACGGTGACGCCGGTGCTGGACGACGTGACGGTGAGCAACGGCACCGGCTGGAGCCCCGACGGCCGGCTGATGTACTACGCCGACACTCCGACCCGCCGCATCGACGTCTTCGACGTCACCGCCGGGGACGGCCGGATCACGGGCCGCCGCCCCCTCGCCGCCATCGAGGACGGCGCGGGTTTCCCCGACGGCCTGTGCGTCGACGCCGAGGGCTGTGTGTGGGTCGCCCTGTGGGACGGCGGCGCGGTACGCCGCTACACCCCGTCCGGTGACCTGGACCGGGTGATCGACCTGCCGGTCCCCCGGGTCACGGCCTGCGCCTTCGGCGGCCCCGGCCTGACCGACCTGTACATCACCACGGCCCGGGTGGGCCTGACGGCCCCGCACCCGCTGGCGGGCTCGGTCCTGGTGGTGCCGGGCGCGGGCCAGGGGGTGGCCCAGCCGGCGTTCGCGGGCTGAGGACGGCGCCGGGCCGGGCCCGGCGGGAAGGCCCGGCCGGCCGGCCGCCCTTCAGGTCGCTCGGCCGGCCCGCCCGTGGCCGGCCGTTCAGAGTCCGGTGCGGTCCAGCCCTCGGAGTACCGCCCTCTCACTCGGCGTCAGCGGCGGCTCCGTCAGCGGTGGGAGCGGGGACCCGGCGAGGGCGGCCAGTACCGCCCCGGGGTGGAACATGCGGGTCGGGGGTGTGCGCATGCTGGTGACGTCCCAGATGGCCGAGGCCGCCGCGTACGAGCCCGTGGCCGCCCTCGTCATGCGCCGCGTGTACGCGGAGACGACACGGTCGGCGACGTTCGGCCGCCCGCCGCGCACCCCCGGGTAGAGGACGTCCTGGCCGACGGCCATGGACCACGCGGTCTCCACCGAGCGCGCCGCCCCCCGCAGCACCCGCCGGGCGGTCCCGGGCGCGTCGAGACCGCCGGCCCGGGCCAGTTCCCGGCCGAGGACCCGCGCGCCGAAGGCGGCCACGGACATGCCCTGCCCGTACGCCGGGTTGAAGGTGCCCAGCGCGTCCCCCAGGACGACGAAACCGTCGGGCCACCGGGCGGACTTCTCCAGGTACCGGCGCACATTGCTGGTGGACCGGCTCAGATGCACGTCGGTGAGCGGTTCGGCACCGGAGATCAGCCGCCCCACGACCGGGTCCGGCAGGTCGAGCGTGTACCGCAGGAAACCCTCCGGATCCGCCGGCGGTTCACCGCCCCGTGTGCCGCCGCAGCTCACCATCCACCGGTCGTCCTCGATCGGCAGGACCATCGCGCTCCGCCCCGGCCGGGACACGTAGGGGTCGGCCTGCACGATCGTCAGCGGAAACCGCTCCGCGCCCCGGGGAACCCGGTAGATGCGCGTCGCGTTGACCAGACCGGAGTCCACGGTGTGCTCCCGGACACCGGAAAGACCGACCCCGTCGAGCCAGGTGACGACCCGGGTGCCGCGCCCGCTCGCGTCGACGACGAAGTCCGCGTCGAGGTCCGTGTCCCCGTCGGCGGCCGAGACACGTACCCCTCGTACCCGGCCGGCGGATCCCGTCAGCCCCACCACGGCCGCCCTGCGCACCTCGACCGGGCGCTGCTCGAGCACCGCGGCCCGTACCGTCCAGTCCAGCAGCGCCCGGCTGCACGTGAGCATGACGGGCCCCTCGCGCCGCCACCGCCGCAGCCAGCCCTCGGGTGTGCGGGCCAGCATGCCGGAGCTGAGGGATATCTCGCGGGCTCCGGCGGCGAGCAGCCGCTCCCGCAGGCTCACGCCCGGCACCAGTTCCTCCATGGCGGCCAGTCCGCCGGCCATGAGCAGATGCGCGTGCCGTCCCTGCGGCAGCCCCCGGCGGTGCTCCGGCCCCTCGGGCAGCTCGTCGCGGTCCAGCACGATCACCTCGTCCACGCCCGCGGTGGACAGTACGGCGGCGGCCAGCATTCCGGCCAGGCCGGCACCTATGACGACAGCTCTACGCGACATGGGGCTCCTCGGGTTCAGCCATGGGTCCGGTTCATGGAAGGCGCCGCCGCGCCGTCCGGCGCGGCGGCCCTGACGGGCGGGCGGACCAGCGCCTGGGCCAGTTCCACCAGCCCGCTGGGACCGGAGACCTCGGTGGCGTGCAGACGGTACGTACCGCCCGTCTCGGGTGGTTCCTCGCGGGCGGCGGCCCGGCGCGCGGCGTCGGCGAGCATGGCCGCCTCCGCCGCCAGCCGGGCCTCGTGGGCGGAACGGCCCGCGTGCAGGGCGGTGTCCCGCACCCGCTCACGGACCCGGTGGTCGAAGTACGGCGCCAGCGCGAGCAGGGCGTCGTGGATGGACACCTCACGCCACTGGAGCCGTGCCTGGGGGAGCTGCCACCAGACGGTGGGAGGCTTGGGGGCGGTGGACACCGACTGCACCAGGGACCACAGCGGATCCAGCCGCCGGTAGTCGCCCAGCCCCCGCCAGTGGGCGACCACGGGCGGCAGCAGCCTCGGCAGCACGAACCCGGCCGAACACAGCAGCGCGGCCAGCGAGGCCATCGGCGGAGCCACCGTCGTGGACAGGAAGTCGAGGTCATGGCCCGTCCAACGGGCCACGATCGCCGCGTACTTGGTCAGCTGGAAGCCCACCACGTCCAGCAGCGCCCCCAGCAGGATCAGCCGCAGTCCGGTCCGCAGCGGCCCGCCCACCTCGCGGCCCCACTTGACGCACACGGCGCACATCACCAGCATCGCCGCGCTGTGCCCGAGCAGGTACAGCAGGATCATCTCCCGCATGAACGGGGTGCCGGCGTAGTAGGTGTCGAGGTCGGTCAGCCGCTCGGTGTCCGCGTCGGCGAGTGCGAACAGCACGACGATGGCGACCACCAGCAGGCCGTAGGCGGCCATGCTGCGCAACACCATGCGCCGCACCCGCTCGCGGGATCCGCCCCGCCAGTTGATCAGCAGCACGAGCACGGCGCAGCTGTACGCGGAGAGCATGCCGTAGGTCAGCGGGGCCCCGAAGTTGGGTACGCCGGTGAGCTCGTTGACGGTGGCGAGGGTGGCCGGGGCGGCACAGACGAAGACCAGGGCGCCGAGGACGATCGCCGCGCAGGTGGACAGGGTCAGCGGGTTCCGCATGGCCGTGCGCGGGCGGCGGAACAGCAGGACGGAGGTCACCCCGAACACGAGGGCCGCGAGATACACGACGAGACTCATACCGGCAGACTCCTCTCGCCGGGGACCCGGCTCATACGGTCCCCGCCGTGGTCCTGCCGCTCGGCACGGCGGGGACGGACGGCACCGGTGCGGTGCCGGCCAGCACGTCGGCGATCCGGCCGAGGGCGGCCGGGCCCGGCACCCGGCCGGGGAACCGGCCGGCGCCGCCCTGCGGCGGGAACTCGCCCGCCCGGTCCGCCTCGTACCGTACCGCGGCGGTGATCACCGCCGCCCAGGCGGCGGCCTCGGCCCGCTCCGGGTCGCCCGTCGTCCCCAGCACACCGGCGCGGGTCCGGTCGTACAGGTCCCGGTCGAAGTACGCGTCCAGGTGGCTCAGCGCGTTGTGGATGCTGGTCCGGCGCCACACCAGCCGGGTGGTGGGGGAGGCGAACCGGGGCCGGCGCAGCCGCAGTGTCCGGCGGGTGAGCAGATCGTCGAGCGCCCGCTCCAGGGGCCCGAGCCGGACGTACGTCCGCCGGGCCCGCCGCCACTCGGTCACCCGGGGCGCCGCCAGCGGGACCAGCACCCCGACGACCGTCAGGAGGGCACCCAGACCGGCGGCGGCCGGGGAGACGGTGGTGCCGAGCTCCGACCAGTCGCGCCCGGACCAGCGCGCGCCCACCGCGACGAGCTTGGCCAGGCTGTAACCGGCGCCGCACAGCGCACCGGCGCCGAGCAGGGTCAGACCCGCCCGCAGCCCGCCCCGTACGTGGCGCGCCCAGCGAAGCGCGGACACCGTGGTGACGGTCACCGCGGTGAGGTGCGCGACCAGGTACAGCACGATCATCTGGGCGATGAACGGAGTCGTCGCGTAGTAGGTGTCCAGGTCGGTGCGGCGCTCCACGGGCGCGTCACCGAGGGCGAAGGTCACCGCGACACCGAGGAGCACGACGGCGTAGGCGAGCGTCCACCGGCGGGCGGTGCGCCGCACCCGGGGCCCGCCGCGCCAGTGGACGACGAGGACCTGGGAGGCGGCGCAGTACCCGGTGATCGCCGCGTAGGTGAGCGGAGCCGCGAGGTTGGGCACCCCGCTCAGCCGGTTGACGGCGCCGATCGTCGGCGGTGCCCCGAGCAGGAAGCAGAGCCCGGCCAGTCCCAGCACCGCGCAGATGGCGCGCAGGTACGGATCGCGGCGGTGGCGCAGCAGGTCGGGGGCCTTCACCAGCAGGCCGAGCCACAGCACGCCGCAGCTGACGTAGTTGATCAGGCCGTTCATCTCGTCGTCCCGCGGTGGTTGAGGGCGGCCCCGATGCGTCCGGCGAGGTCCTGCGGGTCGTCCGGATCGCCGCCCTCCGCGGCGTACACCGAGTCGGTGGAGGCCTCCAGCCAGGTGCGCAGGCGACGGCCCATCAGCATGCCGAAGCGGTCCGCCTCCTGCTCCTCGGCCAGGGAGAAGTCGGTGCGCGCGGCGACCGGCGCGGGGTGTGCGCCGGCGGCGGCCGGGTCGGTGTCCGCCTGCCGGCGGCTCATGTGCCAGACCTCGTGGCAGAGGATCACGATCTGATGCCACACCGCGGCACGCTCGTCCACCACCACGTCGTCGTGGCTCTCGCGCTCCAGCCACAGTCCGCTCGCGGTGTGCGGCGGGAACGCCGCACGGTGCACGACCACGTCACGTCCCCGCCATGCGCTGACGGAGGCGACGAGCGCGTCGAAAAGGACCTCGGGGTCCGCCGGGACGGGCACCCGGATGGGGTCGATGAGGGCGTCAGCGAGGCGACGCATCTCCTTCCTGGTACGCACCGCGGTCTCCCTGTTCCCCTCGGTGTTGCTCGGTCACGTGTGCAATATGCCAAGACGGGTGCTGTCCGGGCCAGTTCGGCGTGCGGCGCGGTCACTCGGTGACCCTCACGGTGTCCTTGGGCGCCGCGGCGCGGACGCGGATCTCCCGGACCACGTCGGGGTGGCGCAGGGCGCGTGAGACGGCCCCGATCTCGCGGAGCAGGTCCGTGGTGTCGGGGTCGTGGCTACCGTCGCCGTCGTCCGCGCGGGGACCGGCGTCGACCGCGTCGAGGATCGCCGCCGCCGCGGCGAGCGCCCTCGCCCGCCCCGGGGGGAACCCCAGGCCGAGGGCGGCGGCGTACGACCGCTCGCGCCGCCGCTCGTCGGTGCGCCGGGCCAGCGGCAGCAGGACGTCGCGGATGAAGGTCTCGCGGCGGGTCAGGCGCAGCTCGGGGCTGGCGCGCAGGACGAACGGCACTCCGGATCCGTGCACGCTCCGCATGAGCCGGTACAGCGGCCGCAGTTGGCGGTGGGCCAGACGGATCCGCCAGCGCTCGTGCAGGTACTGGCCGGCGTGCGGCAGGATGAAACCGACCGCGATCGACACCGCGGACAGACAGGCCAGGGCCGGGGCCACGTCCAGGCTGAGCCAGTCCAGGTCGTTGCCGGTCCAGCGGGCCGTGACGGCGGTGAGCTTGGCGGCGTCGAAGGCCAGGTTCAGCGCGTAGCCGATGCCCAGGAACCTCAGTCCCCAGCGCAGCCAGGCGTCGAATCCGCCGGTGCGGATCCAGTTCCAGATCAGCTTGGAGGTGATGAGCACGGCGGTGGTGTGCGCGACGAGGTACAGCAGGATCTCCTCGCGCATGAACGGCGTGTTGGCGTAGTACGTGTCCAGGTCCCGGGTGCGCTCCACGGGCACGTCCGCGAGGACGAACAGCACCCACAGAGCGACGATCACGCTCCCGTAGGCGGAGACGACCCAGCGCGTGGCCCGGCGCGTCGAGGCGGAGCGCTCGGACAGGCCGTCGCGCCAGGCGATGATCAGTACCAGGCAGGAGCCGCAGAACGCGGTGAGCAGCGAGTACACCCAGGGCGCGGAGATGTTGGGCACGCCGGTGACGCGGTTGACCCAGACGATGGTCGAGGGCGCGACGAACACGAACACCGCGCAGGCGAGCAGCAGCAGGCCGCCGACCGCGCGCAGCAGCGGATCCTTCCGGAGCCGGATGATCGTCGGCAGTTTGATCGCCAGGGCGGCGGCCAGGACGGCGGCCGGGATCCACCAGAAGGACGTGTAGAACGCGCTGAGGAACGAGGCCGGGCCCATGGCCGCGTCCGCCGACTCCACCGCGTCCCCCCCGCTTTCCCTCACCGCCGTATTCCCGGCCGTACTCAGGGCCTTGTCCCCGGCCGTGCGCAAGGCCTTGTCCCCGGTCGTACTCAGGGGCCTTGTCCCCGGCCGTGCGCAAGGCCGTTCGCAAGGCCCGGACTCAAGGCCGTACGAGCCTACGCGGATGGAAGTGTCCGCGTCATGCGATGGAGCCGCGCGGAAAGTCCTGGCCCGAGTTCTTGTCCGAACCATTGACGCGAAAGCGTCGCACACCTACGGTCCCGTTCGAAGTTACGAGCGCTATTCGATATCTCGAACGTCTCGGAACGTACACCTTTCGTACATGACAGATGGGGCAGGGCATGGGACGACCTGGCCTGGATCGCAGGCACTTTCTGGCCGCGGCGGGCGGCCTGACGGCCGCGGGCAGCTTCGGCTTCGCGGCCCTGGGTACGGGCGCCGACGCGCTCGCCTCCGGAGCGGACACCCGCGTCAGCTACTGGAACCTCTTCAGCGGCGGCGACGGCTACAACATGATCGCGATGCTGGACTCCTTCCGTAAGGACAATCCCGGCATCGACGTGAAGGACTCCACCCTCCAGTGGGGCAGCCCCTTCTACACCAAGCTCGCCATGGCGGCCGCCGGCAACCGCGCGCCGGACCTCGGCGTCATGCACCTGGGCCGCGTCACCGGCTTCTCGCCGGGCCGCCTCCTGGACCCCTGGGACGTCGGCCTGCTCGCCAAGTACGGCGTGAAGGAGGCGGACTTCAACCCCGACCTGTGGAAGCGCGCCGTCATCGACGGCAGGCTCTACGCCCTCCCGCTCGACATCCACGTCCAGCTCTGCTTCTACCGCAAGGACGTGCTGAAGAAGGCGGGCCTGCTCGGCGCCGACGGCCGGATGGTGCCGGTCACCTCCGCCGACGAGTGGTTCGACGTGCTGAAGGAGGCCAGGAAGGCCACCGAGAAGGGCCTGCAGACCATGGGCTTCTGGCACAACGACCAGAACTTCCAGTGGTGGTTCTTCGTCGCCTTCTACACCCAGCTCGGCGGCACCTGGTTCGACGACGACAAGACCGAGGTCACCTTCGACACGGACAAGGCCGTCCAGGTCCTGGAGTTCCTGCGCCGGCACGTCGCCGACGGGTACGCCGACCCGGGCTACGGGGGTGCGGCGGGCGCCGAGCAGTTCGTCAACGGCTCCCCCTTCGCCTGGGAGGGCAACTGGTCGGTGCCGGTCTTCTCCGGCGCGGAGCTCGACTACGGCGCCGCCCCGCTGCCGCCCGTCTTCGGCAAGCAGGCCACCCACGCCGAGTCGCACTCCTTCGTGCTCCCGCACCAGGCCGGCCGCGGCGGCGCCACCAACGAGGCCGCGCACCGGCTCGCCGCCTACGTCGTCAAGCACGCCCAGCAGTGGGCGGCCGGCGGACACATCCCCGCCTACACGCCGACCCTGTCCACGGCCGCCTACAAGGAACTGAACCCGCAGAGCGAGTACGTCACCGCCATGGACCACCAGGCCACCGAGCCCAAGGTGTGGTTCGCCGGATCCACCGGCATCCTCGCCCAGCGCGTCGGACCGATCGTCGTCTCCTCGACGATGGGCTCGGCGAAACCGGAGGCCGCCGCCCGCCGCATGAAGGGCGCCCTCACCGACCTGCTGGGCACGAAGAACCCCATGGACGGCCGAACCGCCGCTCAGGGAGGTGCGGCCGCATGACCACGACCAGTGCTGAAACGATCATCCGCCCGGCGCGGGCGAAGACCGCCGCCGACAGCGCCACCGTCCGCCGCAGGCAGGGCTTCCAGCACGGCGGCTGGTTCGTCGCGCCGTTCCTCGCCCTGTTCGCGCTCTTCGTCGTCTGGCCGCTGCTGCGCGGCCTCTACCTCAGCTTCACGGACGCCAACATCTCCGGCGACGGCGCGAGCTTCATCGGCCTGGACAACTACAGCGAGGCGCTCCAGGACCCCCTGATGTGGGACGCGCTCGGCCACAGCGCGTACTTCACGCTGCTCGTCGTGCCCTGCATCACGGTCCTCGCCTTCCTCCTCGCGATGCTCGCCCACCACATCGAGCGCGGCAAGTGGCTGTGGCGGCTCTGCTTCTTCATGCCGTTCCTGCTGCCGTCCACCGTCGCCGCCAACCTGTGGCAGTGGCTGTTCAACCCCGGCACCGGCATGATCAACCACGTCTTCGGCCTCGAGACGCCGTGGCTGACCGACAAGTCGTACGCGCTGCTCGCGGTCGTCATCACCACCCTGTGGTGGACGGTCGGCTTCAGCTTCCTGCTCTACCTCGCCGCCCTCCAGGGCATCCCGCTACACCTCTACGAGGCCGCCAAGCTGGACGGCGCGAACGCCTGGCACCGGATGGTCCACATCACGCTGCCGATGCTGCGCAACATCACCGGTCTCGTCGTCGCCCTGCAGATCCTCGCCTCGCTCCAGGTCTTCGACCAGGCCGTCGTGATGCAGGACTTCGGGCCGGGTCCGGAGGAATCGACCCGCACCTTCGTCCAGTACACCCTCGAACAGGGCTTCACCAGCTACCGCGTGGGCTACGCCTCCGCGATCTCCATCATCTTCTTCGTGATCATCGCGGCCGTCGCCCTCGCGCGGATGTGGCTGCTGCGCAACCGTGAGGAGGGCGGCCGATGACCACCGCCGCAGCGCCGACGCGCACCGAACCCCGCAGGCCCTGGTCACCCAGCCAGATCGTGCTCACCCTCATCGGCGCGGCCGTCTCCGCGCTGTTCCTGGCACCACTGGCCTGGGCGCTGTTCACCTCGCTCAAGTCGGAGACCGAGGCCGTCGAGGTGCCCACGCACTGGCTGCCCGAGGAGTGGACGGGCCAGGCGTGGTCGGCCCTGTTCGAGACCGGCAACATCACCAACTGGTTCGTCAACTCGCTGGTCGTGTCGGTCTGCGTGACGACGATCGTGCTGCTGGTGAGCGCGCTCGCCGGATACGGCTTCGCCCGCACCGAGTTCCGGGGCAAGGGCGTCCTGATGGGCGTGGTGATGGCGGGCCTCATGGTCTCCCCGGCCGTGCTGGGCGTCCCGCTGTTCACCACCGTCCAGCAGATGGGGATGGTCGACACCTACTGGGGCATGATCCTGCCGCAGTGCGCGCCCGCCGCGATGGTCTACATCCTCTACAAGTTCTTCCAGGGCATCCCGCGCGAACTGGAGGAGGCCGCCTTCATCGACGGCGCCGGCCGCTGGCGCGTCTTCTTCACCATCATCGTGCCGCTCTCCCGCCCCTCGCTCGCGGCGGTCGGCATCTTCACCTTCATCAGCTCGTGGAACAACTTCCTGTGGCCCTACATGGTGACCAACAACCCCGACCTGATGACCATGCCGAACGGCATCGCGACCGTCATGAACTCCTACGGCATCCAGTGGGCCCAGCTCATGGCCGGCGGCCTCATGGCCGGCCTGCCGTTGATCATCGTCTTCGTCTTCTTCCAGCGGCAGATCGTGGCGGGCGTCGCCCACACGGGATTGGCGGGACAGTGACCGTGCGCAGAACACTCGCCGCCGTGGCGACGGCCGCCCTGATGGCCCTGATACCCAACGCGGCGCAGGCAGCGGAGAGCTACCCCGACCCGCGTCCCGTCACCGGCCAGCAGATCATCCACGACCCCACCGTCATGCGCCTGAAGGGCGGCGGCTACGTCGCCTACTCCACCGGCGGCGTCATCGGCGCCCGCCTCTCCGAGGACGGCAGGCACTGGGACGACGCGGGCAACGCCTTCGCCCAGCCCCCGGCCTGGTGGTACGAGTACAACGACACCGGTGACCCGTGGGCCCCGGACCTCTCCTACCGCGACGGCCGCTACTGGCTCTACTACGCGGTCTCCTCCTGGGGCACCAACCACTCCGCGATCGGCGTCGCCACCTCCCGCACCGGCCTGCCCGGCACCTGGACGGACCACGGCAAGGTCTTCTCCTCCGAGACCACCGACACCTGGAACGCCATCGACCCGGCGATCGTGCGGGCCGACGGCCGCCTGTGGATGTCCTTCGGCTCGTACTGGAGCGGTATCCGCATGGTCGAGCTGGACCCGCGCACCGGCAAGGCCACCGAGGACGCGACGGTCCACCACCTCGCCACCCGCCCCGACGAGCCGTACGCGGTCGAAGGCCCGGAGATCGTCAAGCACGGCCGCTACTACTACCTGTTCGCGTCCTACGACGCGTGCTGCTCCGGTGTGAACAGCACGTACAAGATCAAGGTGGGCAGGTCCACGGACATCAAGGGCCCCTATGTCGACAGCGACGGCACCCCGATGCTGGAAGGCGGCGGCGACCTCCTCCTGGAGGGCCACGGCCGCTACATCGGCACGGGCGGCCAGTCCGTCTTCCGCGACCGGGGCCAGGACTGGCTGGCGTACCACTACTACGACGCGCAGGACGAAGGCACGCCCAAGCTCGGGCTGAACCCCCTGAGCTGGACGAGAGACGGATGGCCGGCCGTCCGTCCCGGGCGCGGGTGACCGCGCGAGCACCCACCGGCCACCCGCGGCCAGACCACCCGCGGCCCAGACCACCCGCAGCCGAAACCCACCCCCTGGAAGGACTACATTGCGTACCGCCCGCTTCACCCTCGACCCCGCCTTCACCATCGGCGAAGTCAACCCCCGCCTCTTCGGCTCCTTCGTGGAACACCTCGGCCGCTGCGTGTACACCGGCATCTTCGAACCCGGCCACCCCACCGCCGACGACGCCGGCCTGCGCCAGGACGTGCTGGACCTGGTCCGGGAACTCGGCGTCACCGCCATCCGCTACCCCGGCGGCAACTTCGTCTCCGGCTACAAGTGGGAGGACTCGGTCGGCCCGGTGGAGGACCGCCCCCGCCGCCTCGACCTGGCCTGGCGCTCCACGGAGACCAACCGCTTCGGCCTCTCCGAGTACATCGCCTTCCTGAAGAAGATCGGCCCCCAGGCCGAGCCGATGATGGCGGTCAACCTCGGCACCCGCGGCGTCGCCGAGGCCCTCGAACTCCAGGAGTACGCCAACCACCCCTCCGGCACCGCACTCTCCGACCTGCGCGCCGAGCACGGCGACAAGGACCCCTTCGGCATCAAACTCTGGTGCCTGGGCAATGAGATGGACGGCCCCTGGCAGACCGGCCACAAGACCGCCGAGGAGTACGGCCGGGTCGCCGCCGAGACCGCGCGCGCCATGCGCCAGATCGACCCGGACCTCGAACTCGTCGCCTGCGGCTCCTCCGGCCAGTCCATGGAGACCTTCGCCGAGTGGGAGGCGACGGTCCTCAAGGAGACGTACGACCTGGTCGACCACATCTCCCTGCACGCCTACTACGAGCCGCACGACGGCGACATCGACTCCTTCCTCGCCTCGGCCGTGGACATGGAGTCGTTCATCGAGAACGTCGTCGCCACCTGCGACCACATCGGCGCCCGCCTCAAGTCCAAGAAGAGGATCAACCTCTCCTTCGACGAGTGGAACGTCTGGTACATGGCCAAGACCCAGGCCGAGGTCAGCGCCCTGGACTGGCCCGAGGCGCCCCGCCTGCTGGAGGACAACTACAGCCTCACCGACGCGGTCGTCTTCGGCTCGCTCCTCATCGCCCTGCTCCGGCACGCCGACCGCGTCACCGTCGCCTGCCTCGCCCAGCTCGTCAACGTCATCGCCCCGATCATGACCGAGCCGGGCGGCCCGGCCTGGCGCCAGACGACCTTCTTCCCGTTCGCACAGGCCTCGAAGTACGGCCGCGGCGAGGTCCTCGACGTCCGGGTGGACTCACCGACGTACGAGACGAAGAAGTACGGCGAGGCCGACCTGCTGCACGCCACCGCCGTGCGCGCCGAGGACGGCTCGGTCACCGTCTTCGCCGTCAACCGCTCCCGCACCGAGTCGCTGCCGCTCGACGTCGCCCTGAGCGGCCTGGACCTGACCGAGGTCGTCGAGCACAGCGCCCTCGCGGACGCCGACCCCGACGCCCGCAACACGCTTGCCGAGCCCGAGCGGGTCGTCCCGCACCCGGTCCGGGGCACGCAGCTGCGGGACGGCGCGCTGACCGCCTCCCTGGAGCCGCTGTCCTGGAACGTGATCCGGCTGCGCTGAGCCCGGAAGCCCGGAAGCCCGGAAGCCCGGAAGCCCGGGAGCCCGGAAGCCCGGAAGCCCGGGAGCCCGGAAAGCCCGGGGAGCCCGGGGAGCCCGGCAGGGGTCAGCGGCGCGGGCGGCCGGGGGAGGTGACCGGTGTCACCGGCACCCCTCCGGCCGCGCCGCCCAGCAGCTTCAGCCGTACCGTCCCCGGCCCGGACGCGGTGTCGCCGCCGGCCAGGACGGCGAGGGCCAGGGTGTTGGCGGCGGCGCGGGTGCGCAGGATGCCGTTCGGCAGGACGAAGGTGTGCGGCGCGCCCGTCGGGCCGCCCGCGTACTCGCCCATGTTCCAGCCGTTGAGGAAGACCTGGGCGCGGTAGTCGCGGTCCGGGTCGTCGCGGCCCGGCTCGTCGTCGAGGACGAGCCCGACCGAGGCGTCGACGTCCGGCGGGACGTCCAGCCGGAAGGTGGTCCGGTACCAGGTCACGCCCTGGCGCCGGTCCGCCCGGGGCAGGGACACGGACTCCCAGCCCCCGTCGTCGTACCCGGGCAGGTGCCAGCCGTGCCGCTCCCCGAACAGCCCGCCGTGGTTGAGCGGCCCGCGCACGGGGTCGGGCGCGGCGGCGCCCTGGATCCGCCACCTCACCTTCGGTGACGCCCCCTCGAAGGCGACCGACGTCAGACCCCGGGCCGCGCGGTAGTCGTCCTGGTCGTGCTGCGTGCGCCGGACGAGGACGGACAGGACGGGGGAGTCACCGGAGCCGGGTCTCTCCCGCGGTTCCTTCCGCAGCGCCCGCCGCAGTGCCTCGGGCAGCCGGAAGCGGGCCGTGGCGGTCCACGTGCCCGTCCCGTCCGCCTCCCGGCTCATGCGGTGGGTGCCCAGCGGCTCCCCGTCCAGCCAGGCCATCAGCAGGCCCCGCGCGCCCGTGCTGTAGGTGAGGGACACCGACTCCAGGCCCGTGGCGCCGCTGAGCCGGCCCCGGTACCAGACGTCGCCGTAGTGGAAGCCGTAGTCGTCGGCGAAGAGCACGGGCTGCCCGTCGGGCACGGGGGTCGTGCTGTACGACGTCCGCCGGTCGGCGGCCGTCCAGCCCGAGTCGTCGTAGCCGGGGCGGGACTCGGGGTTCTCGGTGCGGCGCCGCCAGCCGTCCAGCGCGGGCAGCACCAGCTCCGGCACGCCGGGCAGCTGCCAGGTGGCCAGCAGGCTGTGGGCGCGGCTCGCCGTCGTACTGACCGCGCCGCCGTTCCAGGTCACGTCGGTGATGCCGCGCGGCGCCCACACCTCGAGGCCGCACTCCTCGACCGTGTCACCGGTCAGCCGGATGGTGGCACCGTCCAGGGCGACGTCGCGCAGCAGCGCCGGGCCGTGCACGAGGACCCGGCCCGACGGGGTCTCGTACGGCCACAGCCGCAGCGAGGCGGCGTCGTCGGCGAAGAGCAGCAGCAGGGTGCGGTCGGACTTGCCGCTGCGCACCCGCACCCGGGTCAGCCGGTTCTCCTCGAGGGGCACCGTGACGTGCAGTTTTCCGTGGTCGTACGCCCAGGCGGCCTCCTCGTCCAGTCGGGTCGGCCACGGCTCGTGCGGGCAGTCCAGTACCAGGTGCGCCATCTCGCCGGCCCGGCCCACGAAGGCGGCGATGTCCAGCCGCCCGACGCTGAACGACAGCATGGGCTGCACGGTGGCGTACGCCAGTTTCCGTCCCGCGCCCAGGTGGAGTCCGGTGGCGTACAGCTTGGCGTCCCGGGCGGGGACGGTGACCTCCACGTCGGCCCCGCCCATCGGCACCTTCGAGGTGACGTCGGTCGCGGAGTCGTTGCGCACGACGTACGCGTGGGTGCCGGTGTCCGGGTTGGCCAGGTGCCGGACCCGGATCCGGGCGTCCGCGGCCCTGACGCCGGACGCCTCCTCCAGCCGGGTGAAGTCGGGGATGTGACGCAGCAGCTGGCCCAGCTGGTGGAGCGGGGCGAGCTTGTCCGTCGGCCGGCGCGCCTCGTCGATCGCGGCGGTGGGGTCGTACGTGGGTGTGGGAGCGGACGGCGCGGGCAGCCAGCCCCAGGAGGTGCCGCCGAACGCCGTGCGGACGTTGTGCAGCGTGATCCCGCGCGCGAGGTGGTCGAGATGGACGCGCCGCGCGTCGGCGGCGTCCCGGGTCCGCTCCGCCTCGCCCCAGGGGGCCGGGGTGTCGGTGTGCAGCACGGGTACGTCGATGCCGTCGGCGCGGAGCCTGTCGTGCAGGCGGGTCAGGCGGGCGCGCTGCGGGGCGTCGACCCGGTAGAGCAGGACGGTGCCCTCGCCCCGGGTGTACTGGTGCCGGGCGGCGACGGCGTTGACGCGGCTCAGCCACTCGTCGGCGTGGCGCAGGTACGCGGCGTCGAGGGTCCGGGCCCGGCCCTCGGCGGCCGTCAGCCAGCCGGGCAGGCCGCCCGCGTCCACGTCCGCGCCGATGTACGGGCCGGGCTGGAGGACGACGTACATCCGGGACTCGGCGGCCGTGCGCAGGAACAGGTCCAGGTCGCGGACGCCGGTGAAGTCGTACCTGCCGGGGGCGGGGGAGTGCTGGTTCCAGGCGAGGCGGACGCTGACCGCGTTGTAGCCGTACGCCCGCATCTTCTGCAGCACGTCCCGCCACAGGGACGGGCTCGGCAGCCGGAAGGGGTGCATCTCGCCGGACCACAGGGCGAGGCGTCTGCCGTCGATCAGCAGGGAGTACCGGTCCAGGGCGACCCGGTGGCGCACGCCGTCGGCGCCGGGCGGCCCGGGCGGCGGACCGGTGGGCACGGGGCCGCGAGCGCCGGAGCCGGGCAGCGCCTGGCTGCTCACGCTGCCGCCGAGCGCGAGACCGAGGACGGTGGTGCCCGCGAGGGCGCTGAACGCTCGTCTGCTGAGCCTGCTGAGCTCCAAGGGAGCCTCTCCTGTTGCCGTGCGTGTGGTGCTGCGCTGCCGGGCCATTCTCCACAAGGACGCGGCGATGCGTTAAATGGCCGGAGTTCGATCTGTTCGTGTCCTGCGGGGGTGCATACGAAGCGACCGTGAATGGCATGAGCACATCAGATGTGCGGCATTCGACGACCTCCACCCCGGTGAGCCTCATGACGATGGACTCGACCGGTGGGGACATCAGCACGGTGTACCACCTGGCGTGGAAGGAGTGCCCGGAGTCCTGACCGGCCGCCCGCCCGTGTCGTGGGTGATGTCAGCCGAGGGGCAGCCCGCGCTCCTCAAGCTCGTCCACGCACTCGTCGGGCACCCAGACCGACGTAGCGGTCTGCGTGCCCCGGGCGGGCGCCTCCCGTCGCTCCCGTCCGGCCTCGGCCCGCGCCTGCTCGACTTCGTCGGCGATCTCCTGGCAGTCGACGGCGTGCGTCTTCGGCGGTGTCGGTTCCTCGGCGGGGAACCACCCCAGCTCCTCCGGGGGCGACCCGGTGTCAAGAGCGGCGGTGGCGGCGGCGCCGGCCAGGCACAGCCCCGCCCACGCGACGACGATCGGCCGTCGGACCTTCACGCGACTCTCCTTCACCAAGGGCCGGTTCGGCCGCCGTCCGGGGACCTGTGCGGGAACTCGCCCGGTCCCCGCTGCCGGGCCGGGACACGTGGGGCGAGGGCCTGGAGTTCATGCGACCACCGCGAGGCGCCGACCGTCACTTCGTGGCGTGCGTGAGGAAATCGGCCCAGGCGGCGGGGGAGAGGCGGAGCTGGGGGCCCTGCGTGTGCTTGGAGTCGCGGACGTGGACGGTGTGGGGGAGGGTGGCTATTTCTACGCAGTCGTCTCCGGAGGCGCTGCTGTAGCTGCTCTTGATCCAGGCCGGTTCCGAGGTGCTCATAGGTCTCCTCGCATTCGTTCCAACAGGCCCAGCGAGTCCTGGAGGGTGAGAGCCTGTGAACGCATACTCGCATACCGTTTCTGAAGCACGCTGACCACTTTCGGGTCGGTGATCAACTGGCCGCTTTCCTGGCCCTCGTTGTACGCGAACCACTTGGTCTCCGGCGTCTCCAGCAAGCGCACCGGGCCCTGCAACCCGGAGTGCGAGGGCTGCATCAGCGGCATGACCTGGATCTCGACGTTGCGTAGTTCGACAGTCTTGAGTACATGCTCGATGAGCCCACGTGTCACCTCGACCCCGCCGGTACGCCTCAGGAAGAGGTGCTCCTCAAGGATGAAACTGAACGCGGTGTTCGGGCGCTCTCGCAGCAACTTCTGCCGTTCCGCTCGCGCTGCCCACCGCTCTTCGATTTGGAAGTCGTCCAGCGGCGGGAGTTGGGCGGCAGCCAGGGCCCGTACATACGCCTCCGTCTGCAGCAGCCCCGGAAGCATCCGGCACTCGTACGTGTACAGCGTGATCGCCGAGCTCTCCAGCTGAGCCCACCGCCGGAACCACGCCGCCAACCCCGGCTGCCGCACCAGATGGGTCGCCGCCCTCCGCAGTGCCCCCGTCCTCCCCAGGGCCTCCTCCGCGCGCTCCACGAACGCGGGGTCGGGCATCCGCCTGCCCAGCTCCACCGACGCCACCGTGTGTTTGGAGAACCGCACCAGTTCCCCGAACTCCTCCCGGCTCAGCCCCGCGTGCTCCCGCAGCCCCTGGACCACCGCCCCGAACGTCCGCAGACTGTCCGACGACTCATCGACCACTGTCGGTCACCTCCCCCGGTCATGGTCACGAACGGTGACCCGTACTGTCCAGTCCGTGACCGTGTACTCCGCCGCAGCGTACGCGGCGCCCACCTGGAGAAGCGCACCCGCCGGGCGTCAGATTGGGCGCATGACAGCACCGCCCGCACGCCGGGATCCGATTACCGTACGTGTGTTCTCCCAGCGCCTCAGCTCCACCCCGCGAGGCGCGCGACTGGCCCGGCGTCTCGCCCTCGCCCAGCTGCACGACTGGGGCGTCCCGCACGGCGCGGACGTCTCCGACGCGGTCGCCGTGATCGTCGCCGAACTGGCGGCCAACGCCGTGACCCACGGCCGGGTGGCCGGCCGCGACTTCGAGCTGCGGCTCTCCCTCGTGCCGGGCAGCGTCCGGATCGAAGTCACCGACACCCGCAGTGGACCGCCCCGGCCCGGCCTGCGGCAGCCGGGCCCGCTCGACGAGCACGGCCGCGGCCTGGCGTTGGTCGACGCGTTCGCCGACCGCTGGGAGGTGCTGGACCGCGAGCCGCCCGCCAAGACCGTGCGGGCGGAGGTCGACGTGCCGGGCTGGGGGTCGCTCGTGCGGGCGCTCGGCGACGGCTGACGGACGGGTCAGGAGCCGTCCGGCCGGCACACCAGCGGCTTGTCCAGTTCGGAGCAGGGGCGGTGGCCCTTGGAGCGGATGATGTCCTTGCCGACCTCGTTGGCGAGGTAGCGCAGGAAGCCCGCGGCGATCGAGTCCGCCGGGGGTTCGCCGTAGGTGTAGGCGATCTCCGTCTCCCAGTAGGGGTACGCGCCCTGGTCGGCGCCCTCCAGTGTCGCGGGGTAGCCGTCGATGCGGATCAGCCGCACGTCCTTGTGGGCCTCGGCGAGACCGACCTCGCTGTAGCCGAGGGCGCCGCGGGTCGAAGCGACGGTGTTCAGCAGGGTCTCGGTCTTGTTGACCTCGCAGCGATTGGTCCGGCTCAGGTCCATGCCCCTGCAGTCGCTCGTCGTGACCGCCGGCAGGGGACGGTCGTCCAGGACCTGCCGCTGGAGGGCGGTGCGGGTGCCGGACCCCGGGTGGCGGCTGACGAGCTGGATCGGCAGCTCCTCGCCGCCCACGTCCTCCCAGCTGGTCACCTTGCCGGCGTAGATGTCCCGGACCTGCTGCAGGGACAGGTCCTGCACGCCGGTGTCCTTGTTCACGACCAGGGTGAACAAGGACAGGGCGACGGGGCGGGGCAGGAGCCGGGTGCGGCCGGGCGACTTGGGGCCGTCGCTGAACGTCAGCCGGTTGCCGAGCCCTTCGTCACCCTTCGCCTTGCCCTTGTTCTTCTCCATGTCCTTTTCCCCGGCCGCGGCGAGTGCGTCCAGCCCCGGGACGCTGCCCTCGAACTGGCTGTCGGAGAGCGGTATTCGCGCGCCGGGGCAGGTCTTCACGTACTGCTCCGCGGCCTGCTCCAGGACCAGCTTGAACGCGGTGGAGCCCGTCAGGTGCAGCGTCCCCTCGGCGCAGTCCAGCGGCGCGGCCACGGCGTCCTCGCCCCGGGCGAACGTGGACACCGACTGGGCGACGCTCACCAGGACGAGCACGGCGAGCAGCCAGCGGACCGGCCGGGACGCGAAGGGGTAGTACTCGGTCCTCTTGATGGTCCCGCCGCGCACCCCGCCGACGATGCCCGCGGTGACCTCCGGGTCGGGGAAGTCGGTCTCGGTGAACGTCGGGACACGGTCCAGGACCGCCAGCACCTTGTAGTGGGCCCGGCGGTTGAGCTTCACCTTCGGCAGTCTGATGACGCCGTCCGAGGCCCCGAAGCCCGGCGTCCCCGGTGCGAAGAAGTCGCGCAGCACGGTGTGGCTGCACTCCGTCACGACCATGCCGACCACGCGGCGGCCCGGGAACCTCACGCGTATGCCCACCGCGTCGTTGGCGGGGGCCACGTAGTCCTCCTCGACTATCGGGGTCCAGCCGACGTTCTCGATGCGCAGCAGGGCGACCGACGGGTCGTGCAGGCCGACGCCGTCCCACTGCATGCGCTGGAGCACCCCGGCCTCCGGTCCGGAGGAGGTGGCCGAGTCCCGGGCGCTGGTGTCCATCTGCACGCGGTAGCCGAGCCGTTTGCGGCCCGCGAGGAAGAACTCCCACAGGGCTGCCGTCACGGGCACGGCGAGGCCGAGCACCGCGATCACGGACTCCCACGGAAAACCGTTCATGGCCGACTCCCGACTTGCGACTCAGGACGTACGCGCGTGGATGGGGAGGCCATGTTGTCCGCAGTGGCGGGGGAACAGCCCGGGCCGTGCTGACCATCCGTCAGGAATTCACCGGTTCGTCACCCGCGCATCGTGGTGTTTCCCGGAAGTTGGTTGCCGTTGCTGCGCGGGCCATTGACGCGCATGGGGTTCGTCCCTACGTTCCCGTCCGAAGACACGATCGATGTTCGAAATACGGAACAGGAGTGTCCCCCCATGAGCCGCAAGAGAACCGCACTTCTCGCCCTTCCCGCCGCCGCCCTGCTCGCCCTCGTCCCCACCTCGGCGTCGGCCTACCCCAACCCCGGCCGGGTCACCGGCTCCGTCGTCACGCACGACCCGACGATGATCCGCACCTCGTCCGGGCAGTACCAGCTCTACGCCACCGGCGGCGGCATCAGCAGCAAGACGTCGTCCGACCGCACCGCCTTCTCCGCCGGCGCGGACGCGTTCGGCTCCCGGCCCGGCTGGTGGTCGCGCTACTCCTCCGTCCCGGAGGCCTGGGCGCCCGACATCTCGCACCACGGCGGCAAGTACCTGATGTACTACTCGGTCTCGAAGTTCGGCACCAACACCTCCGCCATCGGGCTGGCCGGCTCCACCACCGGACAGCCGGGCAGCTGGAGCGACTACGGCATCGTCTACACCTCCAGCTCCTCCAGCGACTACAACGCCATCGACCCCAACCTCTTCGTCGACGACGACGGCAAGTGGTGGCTGTCCTTCGGCAGCTGGTGGACCGGCATCAAGATGATCCGGATCGACCCGTCCACCGGGAAGCAGCTCGCCTCCGACACCGCCCGGCGCTCCCTCGCCTCCCGGCCGTCCGGCACCAAGGCCGTCGAGGCCCCGTACATCGTCAAGCGGAACGGGTACTACTACCTCTTCGCCTCGTACGACACCTGCTGCGCCGGCACCAGCTCCACGTACAAGGTCAAGGTCGGCCGGGCGACCAGCGTCACCGGGCCCTACCACGACCGCAACGGCGTCTCGATGATGAACAACGGCGGCACGCCCGTGCTCGAGTCGCACGGCAGCGTCATCGGCCCCGGCGGCCAGTCGATCATGAACGACGTCGACGGCGACCTGATCGTCTACCACTACTACGACGGCAACGACAACGGCACGTCCAAGCTCGGCATCAACCTCCTGAACTGGAGCAGCGGATGGCCCGTCGCCTACTGACCCTGCTGGCCGCCCTGCTGCTCGCCCTCTCGTTCGGGCAGTCCTCCGCGAGCGCGGCCACCTTCGCCAACCCGGTCAAGGCCCAGAAGGGCGCCGACCCCTGGATCACCTACCACAGCGGCAACTACTACATGGTGTCGACGAGCTGGACCGACGTCATCACCGTCCGCAGGTCGCCCACCCTCGGTGGGCTCGCCACCGCGCCCAGCGTGCAGGTGTGGCAGGGCGACGCGGCCTCCCGGTGCTGCAACATCTGGGCGCCCGAGCTGCACTACCTGAACGGTCGCTGGTACCTGTACTACGTCGCCGGGCAGAACGTCTCCGACTACAACCCGACCCAGCGCAGCCACGTCCTGGAGAGCGCCGGCTCCGACCCCATGGGGCCGTACACCTACCGGGGACAGCTCAATCCCGCCTGGATGCTCGACCCCACGGTGGCGACGATCAACGGTCGGCTGTACCTCTTCGGCAGCACGCACAGCGGGACCCAGAACATCGTCGCCGCCCGGATGTCGAACCCGTACACGGTGGCCTCCTCCTTCACCACGGTCTCCACACCGACGTACGACTGGGAACGCTCGGGCGCCCCGGTCAACGAGGGGCCGGAGATCCTCCAACGGGGTGGCAGGACCTTCCTCGTCTACTCCGCCAGCGGCTGCTGGACGCCCGACTACAAGCTGGGGCAGCTGGAACTGACCGGGTCCGATCCGGCGTCCGCGTCCTCCTGGACGAAGAAGCCGACGGCACTCTTCCAGCGCAGTGACGGCAACGGCGTCTACGGGCCCGGTCACAACGGCTTCTTCACCTCGCCGGACGGCTCCGAGAGCTGGATCGTCTACCACGCCAACGACGCCGCCTCGGACGGCTGCGACAACGGGCGTACGGCGCGGGCGCAGAAGTTCACCTGGAACGGCGACGGCACGCCGAACCTCGGCACCCCGGTCCGGCTCGGGGCGGGCATGTCCGGACCCTCGGGCGAGCCGTCGGTCGTCTCGACGACGTACACGGTCACCAACCGCAACAGCGGCAAGTGCCTGGACGTGGCCGGGAGCTCTCCGACGGACGGGGCCGACGTGGCGCAGTACTCCTGCAACGGCGGCGCCAACCAGCGCTGGCGTCTGGAGGATCTCGGGGACGACACCCACCGGCTGGTCAACGTGGCCACCGGGAAGGTACTGGACACCGCCGACTGCTCGGCCGCCGACGGGGCCGATCTGCGGCAGTGGACCTGGCTGGACAACACCTGTCAGCGGTTCCGGTTCCTCGCCACGGACAGCGGTCACGTCCGGATCGTCAACCAGGCCACCGGCAAGGTCGCCGACGTCGCCGACTGCTCCACGGCCGACTCCGCCGATGTACGGCAGTGGACGTGGCTGAACAACGCGTGTCAGCAGTGGCGGCTGAACCCGGCCTGAAGCACCGTCCGCACCCTCACCTTCACCCCGTCCGGCCCATGCCCGCCGCGTTCGGCCGGCTCTGCGCCCCCGGCCGGCCCGTCGCCGGGACCGACTCCAGGCCGTTGGTGCCCCTGACCTGGGCGGCGGTGAGGCCGCCGCGGGCCGGTACGCCGGGCGGGGTGGGGCCGGCGGGCACCGGGGAGGGCATGGGCTGCGGGGCCGGTGCCGGGGCGGGCACGGGCGGCTGCGGGACCGGTGCCGGGTGGGGGACCGGCACCGGTCCGGGATACGGCGCCGGCTGGGGGACCGGCACCGCCTGCGGGACCTGCCGCGGTGCCGCCGGGGCGACGGGCACCGCGGCGGGGAGCGGCATACCGCTGCCGGCGTCCGGGGCGGCGGCGAGCCCCGGGACACCGGCACCGGCGGCCTGGGCGGCGATCCCCCGCAGGCCGGCCCCGTTGGTCTCGCTCATCAGGCGGTCGACCGCCGCCGTGCCCGAGCTGTAGCCGGTCCCTGTGGCCGGCTCGGGCACGGCGGCTCCCCTCCTGGTCCCGTAGAGCACCTGTTCCAGACCGGACACCAGGCGACGCACGTCGACCTGGGGGCGCACCACGAGACGCAGGAAGCGGCTGGACGAACCGATCTTGTTGCCGCATTCACGGACCAGGATCCGGTGCTCGGTGAGCATCCGGTCCCGGACGACGGTGCCCTCGGCGCCCACGGGGAGGCGCACGAAGAGGAAGTTGCCCTGCGAGGGGTAGACGGTCAGGCCGGGCAGCGCGGACAGCCGGCCGGCCATCTCCAGGCGGTCGCGGCGGACCTGGTGGAGGCTTCGCGCGTACTCGGCGCCGTGGTCGCGCAGCATGAACACCACGTGCTCGGCGAGAGAGTTGAGGTTCCATTTCGGGAGCATGGCGCGCACCCGGCCCGCCAGCTGCGGATTGGTGACGAGGTAGCCGAAGCGGATGCCGTGCAGGCCGAAGTTCTTGCCGAGGCTGCGCAGGACGACGACGTTGGGGCGCAGCATCGCCTCCTGGGCCGCGCTGGGCTCCGCCTCCGCGTCGGCGAACTCCAGGAACGACTCGTCGATCACGACGAGGTCCCGGTCGGCCATCGCGTCCATGAACCGCACGAGCGCCTGCTTGTGCAGGTAGCCGCCGTCGGGGTTGTTGGGGTTGCAGACCACCACCGCCCGCGTCCCCCTGGCCCGGACGAACTCGGCGTACCGCGTGAGGTCGAGGGCGAAGCCGTCGGCCTCCTGGAGCGGGAACATGTCGACCCGTTTGCCGGTCTCCATGGGCTGGTCGGTCCAGCGGCCGAAGGTGGGGACGGGGACGGCGAGGGACTCGCGGACCAGCAGGTGGTCGATCCAGGTGATCAGCTCCGTGGAGCCGTTGCCCATGGCCACGCACTGCGGCGGCAGTCGGAGCAGGCCGCACAGCTCGGCGGTGATGGTGTCTGCGCTGCTCGGGTAGTACGTGATGATCTCGCGCAGCCGGCCGGCCATCTCGTCGAACATCGCCGGGGTGGGGAAGTACGGGTTGCAGGGGATGCAGAAGTCCACCGGGCCGGCGCCCGCCGCCTCGCCGCTCTCCCGCGTCAGCGCCGCCATGGACGGGCTGTGCGCCGCGGTGCTGCGGAACAACGAGGTGACGTTCCCGGACAAGTGGACCTCCGTGACTGGGCGGCCCGCGCGGGGGACACGGGCCGCCCTTGTGTACGGAGGCGGACGGGGCACCGTTCAACAGGTGTGAAGAAAGTGTGCCCGCGCCCTGCTGCCGCCTAGGCGTCGAACGAGTGCACCGTGGACGTCCGGTAGGTCTCACCGGGCCGCAGCACGGTCGACGGGAACGACGGCTGGTTCGGCGAGTCCGGGAAGTGCTGCGTCTCCAGGCACAGGGCGTCGCCCTGACGGTAGAGGGAGCCGCCGGTGCCGGTCAGGGTGCCGTCGAGGAAGTTGCCCGAGTAGAACTGCAGCCCGGGCTGGTCGGTGGCGATGCGCAGGGTGCGGCCCGACGCGCGGTCGCGCAGGGTGGCGATGTGCTCGGGGCGGTCGGTGATGCCCTTGTCGAGGACCCAGTTGTGGTCGAAGCCCTTGGCGGTGATCAGCTGCGGGTGGGCGTCCCGGATGTCCCGGCCGATCGGCTTGGCCCGGCGGAAGTCGAAGGGCGTCCCGGACACCTTCGCCAGTTCGCCCGTCGGGATGAGGCCCGCGTCGGTGGGCGTGTAGCGGGACGCGGCGATCGACAGCTCGTGGTCCTCGATCGTGCCGCTGCCCTCGCCGGCCAGGTTCCAGTAGACGTGGCTGGTGAGGTTGACGACGGTGGCCTTGTCGGTGGTGGCCTCGTAGTCGATGCGCCAGTCCCCGCTCCGGGTGAGCGTGTACGTCACCTTCGCCTTGAGCGTGCCCGGGTAGCCCATCTCGCCGTCGACGCTGGTGTAGTGCAGGACCAGGCCGACGTCGGAGCCCTCGGTGAACGGCTCGACGTCCCACACCCGGTAGTCGAAGCCCAGGGCGCCGCCGTGCAGGGAGTTCTCGCCGTCGTTGACGGAGAGCTGGTACTGCTTGCCGTCGAGGGTGAAGCGGCCCTTCGCGATGCGGTTGCCGTACCGCCCGATCAGGGCGCCGAAGTGCGGGCTGCGGGCCACGTAGTCGTCGAGGTTGTCGAAGCCCAGCGAGACGTTCTCGTAGCGGCCCCGGCGGTCGGGGATCTCCAGGGACTGGACGACCCCGCCGTAGGACAGCACCTTCATCCGCGTGCCGCCGTTCTCCAGCGACCAGAGGTACACCTTCGTGCCGTCGGCGAGCTTGCCGAAGAGCTCCTTCACCGGCTTCCTGCCTCCCGTGGCGTGTGCCGTGCCGCCGACCGTGGCCGCGGCGATGCCCGCCGCGGTGGCGGAGGCTATGACCGTGCGTCTGCTCAGTTCCATTGCGGCTCCTGTACTTCCGTGAAAGAAGCGGGCCCCGCCTGCTTCGGCAGGCGGGGCCCGAAGTGACCTACGAACCGACCCTGCGCTTGTTCCACACGTCGAACCCGACCGCCGCCAGCAGCACCGCGCCCTTGATGACCTGCTGCCAGTCGGTGCCGATGCCGACGAGGTTCATGCCGTTGTTCAGCACGCCCAGGACCAGGCCGCCGATGATCGCGCCGAGGACCGTGCCGACGCCGCCGCTCATCGACGCGCCGCCGATGAACGAGGCGGCGATGGCCTCCAGCTCGAAGTTGAGGCCGGCCTTGGGAGAGGCCGCGTTGAAGCGGGCGGCGAAGACCAGACCCGCCAGGGCCGCGAGCATGCCCATGTTCAGGAAGACCAGGAAGGTGACCTTCTTGTCCTTCACGCCCGACAGCTTGGCCGCGGGCAGGTTGCCGCCGATGGCGTAGATGTGGCGGCCGATGATCGCGTTGCGCATCAGGTAGCCGAACCCGACGACCAGCGCGCCCAGGATGAGCAGCACGACCGGAGCGCCCTTGTAGCTGGCGAGCAGCAGCGTGACGACGAGGACGGCGGAGACCAGCGCGACCAGCTTGAGCGCGAACAGCTTGACCGGCGGTACCTCGAGGGCGAACTCCTGCTGCCGCTTGCGGTCGCGGACCTCCTGGAACACCACGAAGGCGATCAGGGCGAAGCCCAGCAGCAGGGTGAGGTTGTGGTAGTTGGTGTTCGGGCCGACCTCGGGCAGGAAGCCGTTGGCGATCTTCTGCAGGTCCTTCGGGAACGGGCCGAGGGTCTGGCCCTTCAGGAAGATCTCCGTCAGTCCGCGGAAGAGCAGCATGCCCGCCAAGGTCACGATGAACGACGGTATGCCGAGATAGGCGATGAAGAACCCTTGCACCGCCCCCGCGGCCGCGCCGATGGCCAGGCAGAGCACCACCGCGAGCGGCCAGGGCAGGTCGTTGTCGACCATGAGTACGGCGGCCATCGCGCCGATGAACGCCGTCAGCGAGCCGACCGACAGGTCGATGTGGCCCGCGATGATGACGAGCATCATGCCGATCGCGAGGATCAGGATGTAGCTGTTCTGCAGTACCAGGTTGGAGACGTTGCGCGGCAGCAGCAGGTCGCCGTCGGACCACACCGCGAACAGCACCACGATCAGGCCGAGGGCCATCAGCATGCCGTACTGGCGCATGTTGCGGCGCATGCCGTCGAGCATCAGCTGGAGCAGGCCGCCGCCGGCGGCCGTCCCGTCCTTGCCGGGCGGCGCGGGGGCCGGGGTCTTGGCGGTCACGTCCGTGCTCATCGGGTTACCTCTTTGTCCTTCTTGTCCTTCGTCATCCGACGCATCAGCGCTTCCTGCGAGGCCTCGGCCCGCGAGAACTCACCCGTGAGCCGGCCCGCGGCCATCGTGTAGACGCGGTCGCACATGCCGAGCAGCTCCGGCAGTTCGGAGGAGATGAAGACGACCGCCTTGCCCTGGGCGGCCAGCTGGTCGATGACCGTGTAGATCTCGTACTTGGCGCCCACGTCGATGCCGCGCGTGGGCTCGTCCAGGATCAGCACCTCGGGACCCGCGAAGATCCACTTGCTGAGGACGACCTTCTGCTGGTTGCCGCCGGACAGCTTGCCCACCGGCTCGAAGACGGTCGGCGCCTTGATGTTCATGGACTTGCGGAAGTCCTCGGCGACCTGCCGCTCCCCGTGCTCGTCGACCACACCCCGCTTGGAGACCTTGCCCAGCGCGGTCAGCGAGATGTTCCGGTTGATGGTGTCGATGAGGTTGAGGCCGTAGTGCTTGCGGTCCTCGGTGACGTACGCGATGCCGTGCCCGACCGCCTCCGGGACGGTCTTGGTACGGATCTCGGTGCCGTCCCTGAGGACCGTGCCGCCCGCGTACCGGCCGTAGGTGCGGCCGAAGACGCTCATCGCGAGTTCGGTGCGGCCGGCGCCCATGAGCCCGGCGATGCCGACGATCTCGCCGCGCCGCACCTCGATCGAGACGTCGTCGACGACCTTGCGCTGCTGGTCGATGGGGTGGTGCACGGTCCAGTTGCGGATCTCCAGGGCCGGGGCGGTGCCCTCCTCCGGCTGGTGCGGGGTCCGCTCCGGGAAGCGGTTCTCCAGGTCGCGGCCGACCATCCCGCTGATGATCCGGTCCTCGGTCGTCTCCTCGGCCTTCACGTCGAGCGTCTCGATGGACTGCCCGTCGCGGATGATCGTCACCGAGTCGGCGACCCGTCGGATCTCGTTCAGCTTGTGCGAGATGATGATCGAGGTCATGCCCTGTTCCTTCAACTGAAGGATCAGGTCGAGGAGTTTGCCGCTGTCCTCGTCGTTGAGCGCCGCCGTCGGCTCGTCGAGGATGAGCAGCTTCACCTTCTTCGACAGCGCCTTGGCGATCTCCACCAGCTGCTGCTTGCCCACGCCGATGTCGGCGACGCGGGTCTCCGGGTGCTCGTCGAGACCTACCCGGCGCAGTAGCTCGGTGGCGTGCTTGAGGGTGTCGTTCCAGTTGATCAGTCCGCGCTTGGCGTGCTCGTTGCCGAGGAAGATGTTCTCCGCGATGGAGAGGTACGGCACCAGCGCCAGCTCCTGGTGGATGATCACGATGCCGTGCTGTTCGCTCGCCCGGATGTCCTTGAACCGGCAGGTCTCGCCCTCGAAGAGGATGTCCCCCTCGTAGCTGCCGTGCGGATGGACGCCGGAGAGCACCTTCATCAGGGTCGACTTGCCGGCGCCGTTCTCCCCGCAGATGGCGTGGACCTCGCCCTGGCGGACGGTCAGTGTGACGTCCGACAGCGCTTTGACACCGGGAAAGGTCTTGACGATCGAGCGCATTTCCAGGACGGGTCCCGCCATGGTCGTGCCTTCCAATCCTTGAGGGAGCCCGGTTACTTGAGGTCGTCCGCGGAGTAGGTGCCGCCGCCGACGAGGACCTTCTCGTAGTTGCTCTTGTCGACGCTGACCGGCTGCAGCAGGTAAGCGGGGACGACCTTGGCACCGTTGTCGTACGACTTGGTGTCGTTGACCTCGGGCTCCTTGTCGTTGAGGGACGCTTCGACCATGTTCGAGGCGACCTTGGCGAGCTCGCGGAGGTCCTTGAAGACGGTCTGCGTCTGCTCGCCCGCGATGATCGACTTCACCGAGGCGACCTCGGCGTCCTGGCCGGTGACGACCGGCATGGGCTTGTTCGCGGAGCCGTAGCCGTCCGACTTCAGGGCGGACAGGATGCCGATGGAGATGCCGTCGTACGGCGAGAGCACCGCGTCGACCCGGGCGCTGCGGTAGCTGGAGGTGAGCAGGTCGTCCATGCGCTTCTGCGCGGTGCCGCCGTCCCAGCGCAGGGTGGTGACCTGGTTGAGGGCGGTCTGCTTGGAGCGGACGACCACCTGGCCCTTGTCGATGTACGGCTTCAGGACGCTCATCGCACCGCTGAAGAAGTACTTGGTGTTGTTGTCGTCGTTGGAGCCGGCGAACAGCTCGATGTTGAAGGGGCCCTTCTTGGAGCCGTCCTTCAGGCCGAGCTTCTCGACGATGTACGTGCCCTGCAGCTCGCCGACCTTGCTGTTGTCGAACGAGGCGTAGTAGTCGACGTTCTCCGTGCCGAGGATCAGCCGGTCGTAGGAGATGACCGGGATGTCGGCGTCCTTGGCCTGCTGGAGCACGTTGTTGAGGGACTTGTTGTCGATCGCGGCGATGACCAGGGCGTCCACGCCCTGCGTGATCATGTTCTCGATCTGGGAGACCTGCTGGTCCGGGTCGTCCTCGCCGTAGACGAGCTTGGTCTCGTAACCCTTGGCCTTCAGTTCCTTCTCGACGTTGGCGCCGTCGGAGATCCAGCGCTCGGAGGACTTGGTCGGCATCGCGATGCCGATGGTGCCGCCTCCACCGCCGCCCTTGTCCTCCTCGCTGCCGCCCTCGCTGTTCTGGCCGCAGGCGGTCAGGGTGAGGGCGAGGGAGGCGGCGGATGCTATGGCGGCGAGTGCGGCTCTGCGGTTGCGCATGGTCATCATCCTTGATGTGGGTGCAGGGCTCGGTCTGGTGGTGCCAGAACGCAAAAACGCTGAGGGTGGAACGACCGAGAGCAGGTGTGTGGGATTGTGCGCGGCTGTGTCGTCTTTTGTGAAGGGAGTTTCCGGAACGTTATGACGAGATCTCGAACCGGTTGAGCGAGCCCGGCAGTCGTGTGCCGAGCGGAGCCATCTCCCCGTCCGCCCCGTGTCGCGCGAGCAGGTCGAGGGCGAGCCGGCCGCGCCGCACCCGCTCCTTGGCGGTGGCCAGCGTCAGTTCCCGCAGGTGGTGGCCGTAGGGGTAGATCCCGGGCGCCTTGGAGAGACCGAACTTCAGATACAGCGGGGCGCCGCGCCGGATCAGCTCGGCCACCTCGTACATCCGTACGTAGCCGCCGAGGTCGTCGGGAGCCTCGATGTACATGTCCATCGGCGCGGCCGAAACCCGCCGTATTTCGGTCAGGTGATCGAGGGTCAGGTCGCTGGGCACGTTGATGGAGTCGGCACCGAGCCGCTCGTACACCGCGTAGGAGGCCGGGTTGACCGGCCCCACGAGCGCCGACAGCTTGAGCGTGGTGTCGGCGGGGATGATGCCCGCCGTCCGTGCCCGGTGCAGCGTCCACAGCACGCCCTCGTCGGCGACGAGCAGGCACTTCACGCCCAGCTCGGTGGCTCGTACGGCGTCCTCGACGCATCCGGCGACGGCGTCGTGGCCGCGTGCCCGAAGGCCCGCGCCGCCCGAGTCGGTCCGGGTGGAGCCGCCGATGTCCCAGGTGCCGCGCGGGCCGGTGAACAGGCAGAGCTCGATGTCGCGTTCGGCGGTGGCCTCGACCATCTCGGTGATCTCGGCGTCGCTCAGCATCCACACGCCGCTGCCCTGGCTGATCCGGTGGATCGGCACGTCCAGCCGCGAGGACTCCTTCAGCACCACCCCCAGCGCCTCCGGCCCCTCGCAGGAGGGGATCTCGGTGCGCCAGCGGCCACCGCCCGGGAAGGAGTGCGGCGAGGCGTCGGCGGGGTCGGGGCCGGGCGCGGCCAGACCGAGAGCGGTGAGCGCCTGCTCACCGGGCCTGCGTGCGGCGGCCTTGGCGGAAGCGTCGGTCACAAGTCTGTCCTTAATGTTCGGTATATCGGACGAAGTTCGCGGCTCTGGGGAGGAGAAGCCGGAGCGGAAGCGGAGGAAGGGTGTGGAGAAGAAGCCGGAGGAGGCGCGGCGGAGGGGAGGCCGCAGGGGAGGCGGGAGCGGGGCCCGGAGGAGAAGCCCGCGCAGATGGATGTACGCCGGTACGGAGGCCGTCAGGTCGCCCCCGTACCGGCGTACGGCTCAGGGGTGGGCGTCAGGGACGCAGCAGCACCTTGCCGACCTTCGGGTCGCCGGACCCCACCAGCTCGATGGCCTGCTGGAACTCCGCGAGCGGCAGCTCGTGCGTGACCAGCGGCCGCGGGTCGAGCAGGCCGGCCGCGAAGACCCGCACCGTGTGCGCCCAGGCGTCCGGCGGCGCCCCGAAGACGGTCTGCACCTCCAGCTGCCGTACGACCAGGTCGGTCGGGTCGAGCCCGTCGGCGCCCGGCGCCGGGATGCCGGTCAGCACCAGCCGTCCGCCCCTGCGGAGCAGCCCGGCGGCGGTGCGGGCGGCGCCGGCGGACCCGGCGGTCTCGATGACGACGTCGAAGTCGTCCGGGAGGAGCTGGTCCTTCGTCCGGAAGTCGGTCGCGCCGTACTGCCGCGAGAGCGCCTCCCGGTCCCCGCGCGTGCCGACGACCAGCAGTTCACCCGGGGACGCGGCACGCAGGAACTGCACGGCGAACATGCCGAGCGTCCCCGTGCCGACGACCGCGATCCGCTCGCCGGGGCGGGCGTTCGCCTTGAGCGCGGCGGCCGCGATGCAGGCGGCGGGCTCCAGCAGGGCGGCGGCGGTGAGGTCGGCGTCGTCGGGCAGGGCGTGCAGGAGACGGGCGGGCAGCGTCAGCGTGGGCGCCATGGCCCCCGGCTGGGTGAACCCCGTCTCCTCGTACCCCGCCGTGCACAGCGTCGTCTCGCCCGCGTGGCAGCGGTCGCAGACCTGGCAGTTGCGGAACCCCTCACCGACGACCCCGCGCCCGACGAGGGACGCGGGTACCCCGGCGCCGACCCGCTCCACGGTCCCGGACCACTCGTGCCCGGGCGTGAGCGGGTAACGCACGTACCCCTCGGGCCGGTTGCCCTGGTAGACCTCGCGGTCGCTGCCGCAGATCCCGGCCGCGTGCACCCGCACCAGCGCCTCGCCGGGGCCGGGCTCGCGCGGCTCGTGCGGCACGAGCCGGTGCTCGCCCGGCGCCTCGATGACGACGGCGCTGCTCATGCCCCGGTCCCCTTGGGCTTGCGCTGCTCCCAGCCCTCGGCCCACAGGTCGAACCGCGCCTGCTGCTGCGGGAACTCGGCCGCCGCGTCGGTGTCCAGCTCGACGCCGAGGCCGGGCGCGTCGGAGAGGTGGAAGCACCCGTCCTCCGGGTTCACCTGCGGCGCGCCCTTGACGACCTTCTTGATCTCCGCGTCGGCGAAGTCGTTGAAGTGCTCCAGGATCTTGAAGTTCGGGGAGGTGAAGCCGACCTGGAGGCTCGCGGCGGTGAGGACCGGTCCGCCGACGTTGTGCGGCGCCACGAGCGTGTAGTGGGTCTCGGCGGTGGCGGCGAGCTTCCGGGTCTCCCAGATGCCGCCGATGTGGCCGACGTCGGGCTGGATGATGTCCACGGACTGGTCCTCGAACAGCTCGCGGAACTCGATCCGGTCGTGGATGCGCTCACCGGTGGCGACCGGGATGTCGACCTTCTCGGCGACCTTCCGCAGCGCCTTGAGGTTCTCCGGCGGCACCGGCTCCTCCAGCCAGGCCGGCTTGAAGGGCGCGAGTTCACGCGCGAGCCGGACTGCGGTGGAGGGCGAGAACCGGCCGTGCATCTCCAGCATCAGCTCGGCGTCCGGCCCGATCGCGTCCCGCACGGCTTCGATGAGCGACACGGCGTAGTTCGTCTGCTGCTGGTCCAGCTCGAAGTGCCCGGTGCCGAACGGGTCGATCTTCAGCGCCCGGTACCCGCGCTCCATGACCCCCTGCGCGGCCTTGTGGTACGCCTCCGGCGTCCGCTCGGTCGTGTACCAGCCGTTGGCGTACGCCTTCACCTTGTCGGTGACCTTGCCGCCCAGCAGCTGCCAGACGGGGACGCCGAGGGCCTTGCCCTTGATGTCCCAGCAGGCCATCTCGACGACGGCGATGCCGGACATCACGATCTCGCCGGCGCGGCCGTAGTCGCCGTACTTCATGCGGCGGACCAGGTCCTCGACAGCGAACGGGTCGGAGCCGAGAATGTGGTTGGCCTCGGCCTCCTTCAGATAGCCGAGGAGCGCGTCGGTGTGCCCCAGCATCCGGGTCTCGCCGACTCCAGTGATCCCCTCGTCGGTGTGCACCTGGACGTATGTCAGGTTGCGCCACGGCGTCCCGACCACGTGTGTGCTGATTCCGGTGATGCGCACGGCGGCTGCCCTTCGCTCTGTTCGATATTTCGTCACTCGTTCGAAATGCTGGCGTGACAGTAAGGACGGCGCGGTCGGGGTGTCAATGGGTCGGACACATAACGGTTTCGGCAGTTTCGAAAGTCGGAGGCGGAGCGGGCCCGGCCGCTTTCCCACACAACCTTCACAGCCGCCTCTAGGAACGCGCCCGTTACGGAACTTAACCTTCCCGCGTCATGGACTACTGTCACCCGTGCCGACGGCACCTCAACGGCGCCCTCGCCTGCCCGGGATGCGGCACGCCCGTCGAAGAACTCCCCGCGTCCGACGCGTACTCGGCCGAGGGCGAGGGGCGTCCGCCGCAGGCCTCCGCCGAGGCCGGCACGCCTGACGAGGCCCCCGACGACGCTCCCGACGACGCCTCCCGCGGCGGGCGGGCCGGCCGCCGCGACCGCAAGGCCGCGGCACACCGCCGGCGCCGCCGCCGGACCCTGCTCGTCACCGCGGGCTTCGTCCTGGCGGCCGGCGGACTGAGCCTCGCGGAGCTCGCCACGGACACCCCCGGCTCCCCGGCGCCCCCGGCGGCCGCCGGGGGCGAGACGACGGACGGCGGCGCGGCGCGGGAGGCGGGGGAGGCGCCGGCCGTACCGGTCGACGGGACGTCGAGAACGGACACGGCCTCGGGCGCGCCGTCCCCCGGCACATCCGCCTCCGCCTCCTCCTCGACAACGGTGTCGGCGTCGGCCCCGGAGTCCCCGGACGCCAAGGAGCCGGAAACGGCGGACGGCACCGAGGCCTCGTCGGCACCCCCGGGGCCGGCGCCTGAGACGGAGCCGACCCCGGACCCGCCGTCAACGTCCCCTGACGACCGGTCCCCGACGTCGGCCCCCACCCCGACGACCCCGCCGGACCCGGACCCGGACCCGGACCCGGACCCGACCGAAACGTGCGACCGCTTCCTGTGGTGGTGCACCTGAAGCACGCGCCATGGCGCACGTCCCTTCCGTCACGCGATACTGCCGCCGTCCGACGGGCACCCCACTGCGACGGAAGGACCTGGACTCCCTTGACTCACATACGCGTTCGGAGCGGCGTACTCGGACTGGCCCTGGTGGCGGGGCTCGCGGCCCCGGTGACGGCCACGGCGGCACCCCCGGCCACCGGTTTCGCATCCGCGTCCGCACCGACCGTCGAAGAGCGGCGGCTCGACGGTGACGTACCCCAGGAGATCCTGCGACGGTCCGGATTCGACGCGGTGGCACCGGGGTTCGCCCGCGGGCTGGGGCGGGCGGACTCCTACCGCGAGGCCCGCCGTGTCGTCGCGCGGGAAGGCTCGGCATTGTGGCGGCGGGCCGTGGACCGGGCGCAGGGGCGCGGGCCGGCCCGCGGGGACCTCAGCCGGGACGACGACCGGCCGCTGTACTGGGCGCGGCTCGGGATGACGCGTGCACTGCGCGCCTGGGACCCGGGGTTCCACCTGACGGAGCGGCAGCGGGCCGCGCTGCTGGGGGACCTGGAGCGCGCCTCGCGCGGCCAGGGCGACATCCGCCTGCCACACACCGGGGACGGCAAGGACGGCAAGGACGGCAAGGACGGCAGGGACGGCAGGGACGGCAAGGGCCTGAAGCGGGTCCTGCTCACCGGTTTCGACCCGTTCACCCTGGACCGCGACATCCGGATCTCCAACCCGTCCGGCGCCGCCGCGCTCGCCCTGGACGGCACGGTGATCCACACGCCGGACGGGCCCGCCCGGGTGGAGACGGCCGTGTTCCCGGTGCGCTGGCAGGACTTCGGGGAGGGCGCGGTGGAGCGGGCGCTGCGGCCGTATCTGCCGGAGGTGGATCTGTTCACGACCGTGAGCCAGGGACGGGTCGGGCGGTTCGACGTGGAGCGGACCAACGGGGCCTGGCGGGGCGGGTTCCCCGACAACGAGAACGTGTCACGCACGGAGTCGGTGCCCGTCGCCGACCCGGCCTCGCAGCCTCAGTGGACGACGACCACACTCCCGTACGCGGCGATCACGGCCGCGGACACCGGCCGCTTCCCCGTGTACGACAACACGAGCGTGACCGAGGTCCCGGCGGGCGGTACCGAGCCGGTCGTACGGCCTGACGGGCCCACGCCCGGCTCGACGGCTCGCGCGGGGGGCGGCGGGGACTACCTCTCCAACGAGATCGCATACCGGGCGACGCTGCTGCGGGACCGGCTCGGGCTGCGCGGCACGCTGCCGGGCGGGCACGTCCACACGCCGGTGCTGCGGTTCGGGGCCGGAAACACCGATCCGGCCACCGGGACCGTCACCGACCCCGCGTTCGTGCGGAACCGGCTGGACATCGTGGCGCAGGTGCGGGCGATCGTGGCCGTGGCGGTCAGCGCTCCGGGGCCGGACCGGCCGGGCCGGAACTGACCGCCGGGTCGGCCAAGCCGCCGTCGGACCGGCCGTCGGCGCCGTCACGGGTCTCCTCGCCCAGCAGTTCGCGGGCGAGGAGCGTGGCGCCGGCGACCGCGCCCGGCATCAGGAACACGGCGACGAACGGCACCAGGAAGGCCACGCCCAGCGGGGTGCCGAAGCCCCAGACCAGCATCTTGCGCGAGCGCAGGAGGGCGAGGCGGTCGCGCAGTTCGACCCCGCGGCGCTGGAGGGCGACGGAGGTCAGTTCCTCGGTGAGGAAGAAACCGGTGACGACGAAGCCGATCACCGGCACGACCGTCTGGCCGACGACCGGGATGAGACCGAGGGCGAAGAGCAGTACGCCCCAGACGGCGGCGCGGACGAGGATCCGGAGACTGTCGCGGCCCGAGATCCACAGCTCGCGCATGAGCGGCAGGTCCGACTCGGGGGCGGTGCCGTCCGGGGAGACGTCGCGGTCGACCCGCTCGGAGAGGCTCTCGTAGAAGGGCTGGCCGATCAGCAGCGTGACCGCGGTGAAGGTGAGGACGGCCAGGAGCAGGGAGAGGGCGAACAGGACGGCGGTCAGGAAGCCGCGGAAGAGTCCGAGCCAGGGGCTCGACCAGTCGTCGGCGAAGGGGGTCGCCCAGGCGACGAAGTCCGTGCCCCACAGCGCCAGCCCGACCAGCGCCGCCGCGTACAGGACCAGTGTGATCAGGCCCGGGACGAGCCCGAAGCCGTAGCTCTTGCCGTGCCGGGCCACCCAGCGCTGGCCCTTCAGGAGTTGGCCGAATCCCGCCCCAAGATCGCGCATGGGCAGAACTCTACCGGCCGGCACCGGCACCGGTCGGGGGCGGCGGTGCGCGGGCGGTGCTCAGGGGATGAGCGCCGCCCCGCGCGAGACCGTGCCCCGGTCAGACGAGCGTCACGGTGATGTTGCCGCGGGTCGCCTTCGAGTACGGGCAGACCTGATGGGCCTTCTCCACCAGCGACCGCGCGGTGGCGGCGTCCACCGCCGGGATCTCGGCGGAGATCTCGACGATGATGCCGAACCCGTCGTCGTTCTTGCCGATGCCGACCTTCGCGGTGACGGTCGAACCGGAGACGTCGGCGCCCTCCTGGCGGGCCACGACGGCGAGCGCGCCCTGGAAGCAGGCGCTGTACCCGGCGGCGAAGAGCTGCTCCGGGTTGGTGCCCGCGCCGTTGCCGCCCATCTCCTTGGGCGGGTTCACCACCACGTCGATCTTGCCGTCATCGGTGGCCACCCGCCCGTCGCGGCCGTTCTCGGCGGTGGCGACGGCGGTGTAGAGGACCTCGGACTGCTGAATGGGCATGCGGTTGTCTTCCTCCTCGGTCCGCCGTGACTCGCGCCCACGATCACGACGGATTTCGGAAAGACGCTACCGCATGCCGGAAATTCAGTGAAGGCCGCACTTCCCGCGCGGGACGTCAGAGCTTGACGATCATCTTGCCGGTGTTGTCGCCGCGCAGGACGCCGAGGAAGGCCTCCAGGTTGTTCTCGATGCCCTCGACGACCGTCTCGCGGTACTTCAGCTCGCCGGAGCGGACCCACGGACCGACCTCCTGGACGAACTGCGGCTGGAGGTCGTAGTGGTCGCCGACCAGGAAGCCCTCGATGCGGCCGCGGGTCTGGATCAGGCGGGCGAGGTTCTTCGGGCCGGGGGCGGGCTCGGTGTTGTTGTAGACGGAGATCGCGCCGCAGATCGCGATGCGGCCGTCCCGGTTGAGGGACCCGATGGCGGCCTCCAGGTGGTCGCCGCCCACGTTGTCGAAGTAGACGTCGATGCCGTCCGGGGCGGCGGTGCGCAGCTGCTCGCTCACCGGGCCGTCCTTGTAGTTGAAGGCGGCGTCGAAGCCGTAGTCGTCGACGAGCAGCTTGACCTTCTCGTCCGAGCCGGCGGAGCCGATGACCCGGGAGGCGCCCTTGAGCTTCGCGATCTGCCCCACCTGGCTGCCGACGGCACCGGCGGCGCCCGATACGAACACGGCGTCGCCCTCCTTGAAGGAGGCGGTGCGCAGCAGGCCGGCGTAGGCGGTGAGCCCGGTCATGCCGAGCACGCCCAGGTACGTCGACAGCGGCGCGGCTTCCGGGTCCACCTTCACGGCGTTCTTGGCGTCCACGGCGGCGTACTCGCGCCAGCCGAAGAAGTGCAGGACGTGGTCACCGACGGCGATGCCCTCGGCGTTCGAGGCGACGACCTCGCCGACCGCGCCGCCCTGCATGGGCTTGCCCAGCTCGTAGGGGGCGACGTACGACTTGGCGGCGCTCATGCGGCCACGCATGTAGGGGTCGACGGAGACGTACAGGTTGCGCACCAGCACCTGGCCCTCACCCGGGGTGGGGGCGTCGGCCTCGACGAGGTCGAAGTCCTCGGGCTTGGGCCAGCCGACCGGACGGCTGACCAGGTGCCATTCGCGGTTGGCGGTGGGGAGGGCGGGGGAGTCGGTCATGGGGGCACCTTTCCGGGGAACGCAAGAGATGTTTCAGCCTATGAAACAACCATGCGACTGAACATTTCAGCTTGTCAAACAAATGGGTACCCTGGTTTCCATGGCCACACCACGCGACACGACCCGCCGACCCGACGCACTCACCCTGGAAGTCGTCGAGCTGATCGGCGAGGTCGTGTCCCGTTTCCACGCCGACTACGAGGAGGCGGCCGCGGAACGCGCCCTGACCGGGGCGCAGGCCAAGCTGCTCAGTCTGCTGTCGCTGGAGCCGCTGCCGATGCGGAAACTGGCGCAGAAGCTGAAGTGCGAGCCGTCGAACGTCACCGGGATCGTGGACCGGCTGGAGGCGCGGGGCCTGGTCGAACGGCGCCCCGACCCCGGCGACCGCCGGGTGAAGGTGGCGGCGGCGACGGAGGAGGGGCGGCGGGTGGCCCGGGGCCTGCGGGAGTCGCTGCGGTTCGCGCGGGAGCCGCTCGCGGGGCTGTCGGAGGGGGAGCGGGTGGCCCTGCGGGACGCGTTGCGGAGGATGCTGGACGCGGGCACCCGTGGAATGTGAAGTCGAAGACGGCACCCCGGAACGTCGGCGACCGGCTCGTGGGTGTTTGTGAAGGATCGGTACGGACTCCGGACCGGACGCCCGATCACCGGCCCCTGGGACACGGCGGCGACTACCGTCTGACCGGGAACGCCCTTCGAGGGACGTGGCCCCCACGAACAGCCCCGGTCCGGGACCTGACATCCGGGCCGGGGCTCAGTACCGCGCACCGAGCCCCGGCGTCGGGTACCGGCGCCGAGCCCCCCGGCGCCGAGCATTCCGCCCCGGCTACCGCACCGAGGCCCGGCCTTGAGCATTCCGCTCCGGCTACCGCACCGAGAAGCCGTACACCGTCTCCGAGCGGAACACCTCGCCGGGCCGCAGCACCGTGCTCGGGAACTCGGGCCGGTTGGGGGAGTCGGGGAAGTGCTGCGTCTCCAGCGCGATGCCGTCACCGGGCGCGAAGGGCTCGCCCAGGTGGTCGGCGGTGTACAGCTGCAGGCCGGGCTCGGTCGTCGCCACCGTGAGGACGCGCCCCGACGCCGGGTCGTACAGCTCGGCGACCTCCTCGGCGGTGCCGGTCACACCCTTGTCGAGGACGAAGTTGTGGTCGTAGCCGGTGCCGACCTTCCGCGCCTGCCGGAAGTCGAAGCGCGTGCCCGCCACGTCCTCCAGAGCGCCCGTCGGGATCAGGTCGGCGTCGACCGGCGTGATCCGGGACGCGGCGAGCCGCAACTCGTGGCCGCCCGCGTGCCCGGCGCCCGGACCGCCCAGGTTGAAGTAGCTGTGGTTCGTCGGGTTCAGCACGGTCGGCGCGTCCGTGACCGCCTCGTACGCGATCCGCAGCGCGCCCGACTCGTCCAGCGTGTACGTCGCCGACATCTCCAGGCGGCCCGGGAAGCCCTCCTCGCCGTGCGGGGCGACCCGGCTCAGCCGGACGCCGTGCGCACCGTCCCCCACGGGCTCCACGTCCCACACGCGTTTGTCGAAGCCGCGCTCGCCGCCGTGCAGCGAGTTCGGCCCGTTGTTCAGTGCCAGCGCGTACGTCCGCCCGTCCAGCGGGAAACGGCCGCCGGCGATCCGGTTGGCGTACCGTCCGACGAGCGCGCCGAAGTAGGGCTCAGGGTGCGTCACATAGCCGTCCAGGTCGGCGAACCCCAGCACCACGTCGGCGGTGTTGCCGTCCCGGTCCGGGACCTCGGCCGACTGCACGATCCCGCCGAACGACAGGACCCGTACCCGTACGCCGGCCCGCTCCAGGGTCCAGCGGTGGATGGGAGTGCCGTCGGAAAGTGTGCTGAAGAGTTCGTTCATGTGCGGAACTCTAGGACACTCCAGGTCAGCGCCCGTCAGTGCCGGCCGGCCCCGGCGGGCCCCGACCGGCCAGGGGTCAGGGCTTCTCGGCGGTGACGGCGCGGTACGCGATCTCGGCCAGCCGGGCCTGGCCGTCCACACTCGGGTGGAACCAGTCCCAGCGGCTCAACTGGTCGGTGCCGAACCGGAACTCGTGCACCGCGCCGTCGTCCGTGCGGCACCGCCTGTCCTTCGCGCAGACCTCCCGCAGGACCTCGTTGTAGTCCTCCACGCGTTCCTGCACGGTGTTCCGCCGCAGCTTCGCCGCCGAGTCCAGGGAGTCCGCGTCACCCAGCATCGACGGGCAGATGCCCAGCTTCCACACCTGCTTGCCCAGCGGGTTGGTGCGCCCCTCGGACCACAGACGCTTCAGGTCCGGGATGCTCGCCACGTACACCTGCGCCTTGGGCAGTTTCCCGCGCAGGGTACTCATGGCCTCCTCGAACTGGGCCCGGAAGTCGGCCACCGGGGTCATCGCCGAGGCCGTCTCCCGGCACGCGTCGTTCGCCCCGACCATCACCGCCATCAGCTCGGGGCCGCGTGCCGCCGCCCGGGTCACCTGCCCGGTCAGGTCGGCCATCCGGGCCCCGGTGACCGCGTAGTTCCAACTCCGCTCGGCCGCCCGGCTCTTGCCCAGCAGCCGTACGGCGAGACTGCCGACCTCGGCCCTGCTGCCGGTCGCCCACGACACCTCGGGGCAGTCCGACAGGACCATGCAGGCGTCGAAACCGCGGGTGATGGAGTCGCCCACGGCGGCGACCGACGCCGGCGTCGTGTCCCAGACGGGGGCCGGCTTCGGCCACTTCGACGTCGTACCGGACGGGTCCGGGGAGTCGCCGCCCACGGCGTCGCAGCCGGCCACGCCCAGGACGGCGGCTGTCAAGGCGGCGAGTGCGGCGCGCGCACGGCGACGGCCGCTCCGGGTCCCCTGGTCCGTCCCCTGCCCCATACCGGTCCCACCCCTCGCCTCGTGCCTCCAACGTCCTCAACCCATGACACCGCGCCAGGGTTCCCGACGGCGGCGATGCAACGGCTCACACCCGCACAAGCGTCCTGCCGGGTGAATGACAGGGGTTTGTCGGCGGCGGGACCGACGGTACGTCACACTCCTTGCCCCGTCGCACGGTAGCCTCGCCATCAACGTGACCCGCCCGGTCGCGGCCGTTTCACCCGTTCCGAGATGTCCCGCTCAGCCCGGAGGTTCCGGTGACGACACGTGGAGTCCTGTACGTGCACTCCGCGCCGCGCGCGCTCTGCCCGCACGTCGAGTGGGCCATCGCCGGCGTGCTCGGCACGCGCGTCAGCCTGGACTGGATCCGGCAGCCCGCCTCGCCGGGCACCTGGCGCTCGGAGTTCTCCTGGCAGGGCCAGGCCGGCACCGCCTCCAAGCTCGCCTCCGCACTGCGCGGCTGGCAGCTGCTGCGCTTCGAGGCCACCGCGGAACCGTCCGCGAACGCCGAGGGCGAGCGCTACAGCTGCACTCCCGACCTCGGCATCTTCCACGCCGTCACCGGCATCCACGGCGACATCATGATCCCCGAGGACCGGCTGCGGGCCGCCCTGGCCCGCTCCCAGCGCGGCGAGACCGACCTGGAGTCCGACATCGCCAAGCTCCTCGGCAAGCCCTGGGACGACGAACTGGAGCCCTTCCGCTACGCGGGCGAGGGCGCCCCGGTCCGCTGGCTGCACCAGGTGGTGTAAGACGCGGTCCCCGCCACGTGGAAGGGCCCCCGCCGGTCGGTCGGCGGGGGCCCTTCCACGTACGTACGAACGTCGCTCAGACCGTCCGGAACGCCAGCACCACGTTGTGCCCGCCGAAGCCGAACGAGTCGTTCAGCGCGGCGATACGGCCCTCGACGGGCAGCTTGCGGGCCTCACCGCGGACGATGTCCGCCGCGGCCTCGGCCTCGGGGTCGATGTTCTCGACGTTGATGGTCGGCGGTGCCACCCGGTGGTACAGGGCGAGCACGGTCGCGACGGACTCCACGCCGCCCGCGCCACCGAGGAGGTGACCGGTCATCGACTTGGTGCCGGAGACCGCCATGTGGTCGACGTCGTCACCGAGGACCTTGCGCAGCGCCTTCAGCTCGGCGATGTCACCGGCCGGCGTCGAGGTGGCGTGCGCGTTGACGTGCACGATCTCGGCCGGGTCCAGGTCGGTGCGGTCCAGCAGGTTCTGCAGTGCGGCCGAGATGCCGCGGCCCTCCGGCTCCGGCTGCACGATGTCGTGGCTGTCGGCGGAGATGCCCTGGCCGACCGCCTCCGCGTAGACGCGGGCACCGCGTGCCGCGGCGTGCTCGGCGGACTCCAGGACGAGGACGCCGGCGCCCTCACCGAGGACGAAGCCGTCGCGGCCCGTGTCGAAGGGGCGCGAGGCGCCCTGCGGGTCGTCGTTGTTCTTGGACATCGCCATCATGTTGCCGAACGCGGCGATGGGCAGCGGGTGGATCGCCGCCTCCGTGCCACCCGCGACGACGATGTCGGCGCGGCCGGTGCGGATCATCTCGATGGCGTAGCCGATGGCCTCGGCGCCCGACGCGCAGGCGGAGACCGGCGTGTGCACGCCCGCCCGGGCGCCCACGGCCAGACCCACGTTGGCCGACGGGCCGTTCGGCATCAGCATGGGGACGGTGTGCGGGGAGACGCGGCGGACGCCCTTCTCCTTGAGCACGTCGTACTGGTCGAGCAGGGTCGTCACGCCGCCGATGCCGGAGGCGATGACCGCGCCGAGCCGGTCGGGGTCGACGGTGCCCGCCGCGCCGGACTCCGCGGTTCCGTCCGCCTCGCCGGCCTTGCCGGTGAAACCGGCGTCCTTCCAGGCCTCCTGCGCCGCGATCAGCGCGAACTGGGCCGAACGGTCCAGCCGGCGGGCCTGGGGCCGCGGAATGACCTCGGAGGGGTCCACGGCGACCGGCGCGGCGATGCGGACCGCCTGGTCGGCGGCCCACTCCTGCTCCAGGGGCTTGACGCCGGACTTGCCGGCGATCAGGCCTTCCCAGGTCGAGGCTGCGTCGCCACCCAGCGGTGTGGTTGCGCCGATACCGGTGACGACCACGGTGCGATTGGTCGAGCTCACGGGAATTCTTTCTCCAACGGGATACGGATTCGTACGGCGCCACCGCCGGGTGGCGGGGCAGTCTGCCCCGGTACTCGGGCCGGGCCCGAGTACCGGCGGATCAGGCCTGGTGGTCGAGGATGTACTTCGTCGCGTCGCCGACCGTCTTGAGGTTCTTGACGTCCTCGTCCGGGATCTTGACGTCGAAGCGCTCTTCGGCGGCGACGACGACCTCGACCATGGACAGCGAGTCGACGTCCAGGTCGTCGGTGAAGGACTTGTCCAGCTGGACGTCCTCAACCGGGATGCCGGCGATCTCGTTCACGATCTCGGCGAGACCGGCGACGATCTCTTCCTGAGTGGCGGCCATGATGGCGCTCCTTCGTTGTTTTCAGAGGGTGTGGCGGCCCGCCGCGGCAGCGGCGGGTGTTGCTGGTCTCCGTTCCGGACCGGATGATCCGGCACGGAGTGCCTAGGGGAGGGTAACGACCGTCGCGGCGTAGACGAGACCCGCCCCGAAGCCGATCACGAGCGCGGTGTCGCCGCTCTTCGCCTCGCCGGTCGCCAGAAGCCGCTCCATCGCGAGCGGAATCGAGGCGGCCGAGGTGTTACCGGTGGTGCGGATGTCACGGGCGACCATGACGTGCTCCGGCAGCTTCAGCGTCTTCACCATCGAGTCGATGATCCGCACGTTGGCCTGGTGCGGGATGAAGACGTCCAGGTCGTCCGGGCTGATCCCGGCCGCGTCCAGCGCCTGCTGGGCGACCTTCGCCATCTCGAACACGGCCCAGCGGAACACCGCCTGGCCCTCCTGCGTGATCGCAGGAAACTTGACGTTGCCCTCGGAGTCGAGGGGCAGTTCGGAGACATCGCCGATCCTGAAGCGGTCCCACGGCACCGTCTGCTTGATCGTTTCGGACTTGTCGCCCTCCGAGCCCCAGACGGTCGGGCCGATCGCGGGCTCCTGGGACGGGCCGACCACGACCGCGCCGGCGCCGTCGCCGAAGAGGAAGGCCGTGGCACGGTCCTCCAGGTCGGTCAGGTCGGAGAGCCGCTCCACGCCGATGACGAGGACGTACTCCGCCGAACCTTCGACGATCATGCCCTTGGCCAGCGTCAGACCGTAGCCGAAGCCCGCGCAGCCCGCCGAGATGTCGAAGGCCGCGGCCTTGTCCGTGCCCAGCTTGTCGGCGATCTCCGTGGCGACGGCCGGGGTCTGGCTGAAGTGCGACACGGTCGACACGACCACGGCGCCGATCTGCGAGGCGTCGATCCCGGCGTCCGCGATGGCCTTGCCGGAGGCCTCGATCGACATCGCCGCGACGGTCTCCTCGGGCGACGCCCAGTGCCGCGTCTCGATGCCGGAACGCGAGCGGATCCACTCGTCGGACGAGTCGATCGTCTCGAGGATCACCTCGTTCGGCACGATCCGGGTCGGGCGGTAGCCGCCGACGCCGAGGATGCGCGCGTACGGGGCGCCCTTGCTGGGCTTGATCTTCGACATGCTCTCGCGCTCCTTGTCAGGCCTGCTCGGCGGCGTGTCCGGCGTCTCCGGCGTGCTCGGCCACGAGCTCGCGGGCCGCGTCGAGGTCGGCGGGGGTCTTCAGGGCCAGGGTCTTCACACCCGGCAGCGCACGCTTGGCCAGGCCGGTCAGCGTGCCGCCGGGGCACACCTCGATCAGCGCGGTGACGCCGAGCTCCTTGAAGGTCTCCATGCACCGGTCCCAGCGGACCGGGTTGGCGACCTGGCCGACCAGGCGCTCCAGCACCTCCGCGCCGGTGGCGACGGCCTGCCCGTCCTTGTTGGAGACGTACGTCACCTTCGGGTCGGCCGGCGTGAGCGCCTTCGCCGCCTCGGCGAGGGTGTCCACCGCGGGCGCCATGTGCTGCGTGTGGAACGCGCCGGCCACCTTCAGCGGCACGACCTTGCGTACGCCCTCGGGCTTGTCCTCGGCCAGCGCGGCCAGCTGCTCCATGGTGCCGGCGGCCACGATCTGACCGGCGCCGTTCACGTTCGCCGGGGTCAGGCCGAGCTTCTCCAGGTGCGCCACGCTCACCTCGGGGTCGCCGCCGAGCAGCGCCGACATGCCCGTCCGGGTGACGGCGGCGGCCTCGGCCATGGCCAGGCCCCGACGGCGTACGAGGGTCAGCGCGGCGGTGTCGTCGAGGACCCCCGCGAACGCGGCGGCGGTGATCTCGCCGACGCTGTGGCCCGCGACCGCGCCCGGCGCGATGTCCGTGCCCGCCGCGTCAGCGGCAAATGAATACGTACCGAGTGCCGCGGCCGAGAGCAGTCCGGCGGCGACGAGCAGCGGCTGGGCCACGGAGGTGTCACGGATCTCGTCCGCGTCGGCCTTCGTGCCGAAGTGGGCGAGATCGAGTCCAATGGCGTCGGACCATCCGGCGACGCGGTCCGCGGCACCGGGAAGGGCGAGCCAGTCAGTCAGGAAGCCGGGCGTCTGGGCGCCCTGGCCGGGAGCGACGAGTACGAGCACTCTCACACTCTCTCTTGAGGACGGCCACGACCGCCCGTGAGGACAGGGACGAAGAACACGAGGGGGTTTTGTGGACCCTCGACAAAAGCTCAGAGTTGCGGATCTCCATCGGCCAGACGCCCCAGGATGAGCGCGATCCGCAGTGTGAACGCAGACCGTACATCAGAGGGTGACCATCCGGTGACGTCAGTCACACGTCGGAGCCGGTAGCGCACGGTGTTCGGGTGAACGAAGAGCATCCGGGCGGCGCCTTCGAGACTGCTCGCCTGTTCGAGATAGACGCTGAGAGTTTCCAGCAGCGCGGCCCCGGCCTCTTCCAGTGGTCTGTAGATCTCCTCCACCAACTGCTCGCGGGCCGAGGGATCGGAGGCGATCGCGCGCTCCGGCAGCAGATCGTCCGCCAGTACCGGGCGCGGGGCGTCCGGCCAGGCGGTGCAGGATTTGAGGCCGGCGGCGGCGGCCTGCGCGGACCGGGTCGCGGCCTGCAGGTCCGGCACCACCGGACCGGCCACGACGGCACCCTGCGCGAACGGCCCGATCAGCGACTTGGCGACCGCCAGGGGGTTGTCGCTGCCCCCCGCGATCACCACCAGCCGGTCCCCGAGCACCCCGGTCAGCACCTGGAGCTTGGCGTGCCGGGCTGCCCGCCGGATGGCCTCCACGGTCAGCTCGGAGTCCCCGTCGGGGGCGGTGCCCAGCACGACACACACGTGCTCGGGCGAGTTCCATCCGAGCGCCGCCGCCCGGGACACGGCACCCTCGTCGGCCTCCCCGCTCAGCACCGCGTTCACCACCAGCGACTCCAGCCGCGCGTCCCAGGCACCGCGTGCCTCGGCGGCCTGGGCGTACACCTGGGCGGTGGCGAAGGCGATCTCCCGGGCGTACACGAGCAGCGCCTCGCGCAGCACGGACTCGTCCCCGGGGGCGGCGACCTCGTCGATCGCGGACTCCATCACCTCGATGGTCGTCCGCACCATCTCGACGGTCTGCCGCAGCGTGATCGCCCGGGTCAGCTCGCGCGGCGCGGTGCCGAAGACGTCGGTGGAGATGGCCTGCGGGGCGTCCGGGCGCCGGAACCACTCGGTGAAGGCCGCGATGCCCGCCTGGGCCACCAGCCCGATCCAGGAACGGTTCTCCGGTGGCATGGCCCGGTACCACGGCAGCGTCTCGTCCATGCGCGCGATGGCCTGCGCGGCGAGCGATCCGGAGGACTGCTCCAACCGCTTCAGGGTCGCGGTGTGCGAGTGGACGGCGTGCGCCGCGGGCTCGGGCTTGCTGGTTTCGGGTTCGGGCACGGGGACAAGACTGCCTTATCGGGACGGGCGGGCGTGTCGCCGGGGCTGCGCTCGGCGCCCGTGCGGCTCCGGGGCTGTCGGGTGCCGGGGCTACGGTGGACGGCGTGATGGACGTACGGCGCGCCGACGAGCGCTACCCGGGAGGTGACGCGGCGGCGGGCATCGAGTCGTGGCACGCCTTCTCCTTCGGACCCCACTACGACCCCGACAACCTCCGCTTCGGCTCGCTGATCGCCTGCAACGAGGAGCGCCTCGCCCCCGGCGCCGGCTTCGACGAGCACCCGCACAGCCACACCGAGATCGTCACGTGGGTGGTGGAGGGTGAGCTCACCCACCGCGACACCGCGGGCCACGAGACGGTCGTCCGCGCCGGGGACGTGCAGCGCCTCAGCTCGGCGGGAGGCGTCCGCCACGTCGAACGCAACGACGCCTCGGCCCCCCTCGCCTTCGTCCAGATGTGGCTTGTCCCACGCGCCCCCGGCGGCGACCCCGCCTACGAGATCGTCCACGGCATCGCCGACTCCACCCCGTACGCCGTCCCGGAGGCGGGCGCGATGCTCCACGTACGCCGCCTGACGGAGGGGGAGCGGACTGCGGTGCCGGACGGGGCGTACGTGTACGTGCACGTGGTGCGCGGCGAGGTGCTGCTGGGCGGGGAGACGCTGGGCGCGGGGGACGCGGTGCGGATCACGGACGCGGAGGGGGCGGAGGCGGTGGCGGCGACGCGGGCGGAGTTGCTGGTCTGGGAAATGTCCGGCAGCTGAGCGTTCCCACTCACCGGATCGACTCGCCCGACGCCCTCCGGGCCTGGGGCAGCCGGTCCCGCCCCTTCGGGCACCCATCGTGCCCCGGGGCTTGCTGACTCGGCACCATCGCCGTGTTTAACGTCCGGGAGTGAGCCTTTGGACTTCCCTCGAGCCCGCCTCCGCGACTGTGGACCCGGGTGGTAGTACGACGGTGCGGCTGCGGCTGCGCAACACCGGTGACGTGGTCGACGAGTACCGCTTCGAGGCGGTGGGCTCTCTCGCGCCCTGGACTGTCGTGGAGCCGCAGTCGTTGCGGTTGTACCCGGGGACGACGGGATCGGTGGAGCTGACGTTCGCTCCGCCGCGCACTCCGGACGCGACGGCGGGGCCGAACCCGTACGCGGTGCGGATCACGCCGACGGAGCATCCGGAGGCGACGACGGTTCCGGAGGGGAATCTCACCATTACCCCGTTCACGGAAGTGCGGGCGGAGCTGGTGCCGACGACGGTGAAGGGCCGTTTCCGTGGCCGCCCGAAGCTGGCCGTGGACAACGTGGGCAACACGAAGGTGACGGCGTCGGTCAGTGGCAGCGACAACGGTGACCAGTTGTCGTACGACATCCGTCCGAGCAACGTGCAGATCGAGCCGGGCCGTGCGGCGTTCGTGGAGACGACGGTGAAGCCGCGGCAGATCATCTGGTTCGGGTCGGCGGAGCAGCGGCCCTACACCCTGGCGGTGCAGCGGTCGGGTGTGACACCGCTGGAGGTGGAGGGCACGTATGTGCAGCGGGGTTTCCTGCCGCGCTGGCTGGCGGTCTGCCTCAGTGTCTCCGTGGCGCTGGCGATCACCTGCCTGATGCTGTGGATCGGCTACAAGCCCCAGGTCCGCAGCGCCGCCACCGAACAACTCCAGGAAGCCGGCGTCAGCAACCTGCCGCCCCTTCCCGCACCGACCACCGGGGCACCGAAGGCCCCGTCCGCCGACATCCAGGCACCCCCGGCCGCGGCCGGAACCGAGCAGCCCGGCGGAGCCGAAGCGGGAGCCCCGGCCGGCGACGGAGGGGGAGCCGGCGCCGGGGCGGGGGGTGGTGGCTCCGAGAAGCAGGAGACCGAGGCACAGGAGAGGACCGCGGCGACCGTCGTCCGGCAACTGGCCGCCAAGGACCCGAGCGGACGGCACATCTGCTACCGGGTCTTCACCGCGGGTGAGGGCTGGTCCGACGTCGCGTGTGACGGCGAGACAGCGGGCACCGAGGGCGGGGGGTCGCCGATCACGGCCGTCAACACCGCCTCGGCCGGAACCAAGGGCACGTCCAGTGGCGCCTACATCCCCGACCCCGCGTCGGCCGAAGGCGAGGGGCAGTTCCGCGACCCCTGGCAGAACGTCACCGACGGCGTCGACGCCTACGCCGGCAGCACCGAGGAGGACGCCCCGCCCCTGATGGGGTTCGCCGTCAGCGTCGACGGTGGCGGCGGCAACATCTGCCAATCCTCCTACGTCCACAACGACACCTGGACGAGCCTGGCATGCGACAAGCCCGGGGACGTGCTGGATTTCACCTACGTCGGCACCCACGACAACACCTTGTGGATCGAAGCGGTCAGACTTACGGCGTGATCCGTGCGCCCGACCGCTCAAGCGGAGTCGAAGTCGGGAGCAGCGACGCGGCGTCCTCCCACCACACACCGACGAGCGCGCTGCTGAGGCCCTGGTCCGTGCGCGGTATTCCTCCCGCTCACGGACCAGGGCCTCAGGGTCGGGCGCCTGCTCCCGGCAGGCGATATCACGAGGTCTGCACCAGCTGCGGAGTCCCGTCAGGTACCTCCCTTACCCGGTACTGGGCAACCAGTTCGGAGAAAGGCTTGTCCACGTACTCGGGTGGCACCACGAATTCCGCGACCTTGCGTCCGTCGCTGGGATGCAGGCGAATTCCGATACGGTCGTCACCTTCCTCGATGATCTCTGCCAGCGCGACGATGGTCCCGTCCTCCTGGAATTCGGCGTGCACGCGCATTTCCGTACCAACCTTCCGTTCAGGGGCTGACGTTGATGATCGTCATGACGAAGTCTGAGTTTCCGGTCGACCGCAGGGTCAGCGACCAGAAGGGCGGGATGGGATGATTCCCGTCCCAGTGCGTGTACTCGGCGACGTACTGGAGTGTGGCGGTTGGATGACTGAAGTTCGTGTGGTGCACGGACGGCCTGAGCCAGTTACTTGCGGACGTGGCCTCCCCGAAGTCGCGAGCGAAATTCGACTGACTCCCGTTCGAGAGGAACAGTCGACCACTCTGCTTGATCCTCAACCCTGCCATGGTTGCCCACCTCTGTGGCTTCGTTCGCCGAAGGGCTGCGCCCACTTGAGGTTATAATTCCGATTCCCAAGATCCTCAAACTCCTGCGCCTTTTATTCCACCCTTCTGTTCAACCGCTGTCGAAGTAGCACTTTGATCGGCAGGCGACTCCGAACACCGTTCCGTCCGAGTCGGGCGTCCTGTGCCGCTCATCGGATTTTCCGTTGAAATCGCCGCACTCTTCAGAGGTAACCTCCGCCGGTCAGGACGGGGCACATTCGTCAGTCGGGGAGAGGGGTGCCTTCGCGCGCAGGGCAAGTAGCCGAAGACGCCGACTTCGACACCCCGCCTGGGCCGCGTACGAGGCGGTCTCCGCGGAGTAGCCCACGGATTCCTCGGTGGAGTTGCGTGTGTCTGCCGCGTGGGCGGAGGCCGGGTCCCGCGATCCGTGCGGCAGCCTCGGCGGGGCCGATGCCGACTGCGGGATGGTGTAGACGTGGCCGCTTCGGCATGGGCCGCGTCCGGAAAAGCGTGAACATTTCAGCCCCATTGTCCTCGCACCGCTCATTTGAGCACCCCGAGGACGTTTGTGGCCTGCTGTTCACGCTTTTCAGCAGGTGAGCCTCCGCCGACGGAAGCATTTCCGCGTGTCACGCCGCGCCCCGGCGGGCCGGGCAAGACGGTGTGGTTCGAGTGCCGCCTCAGCCGCGCGACTCCGCCAGCACCGCGTCCGTGAAGGCCGGCCAGACCTCGGCCGCCCAGGGGCCGAAGGCGCGGTCGGTGAGCGCCACGCAGGCGAGCCGGGCATCCGGGTCGATCCACAGGAACGTACCGGACTGGCCGAAGTGCCCGAAGGTGCGCGGCGAGGACGAGGCGCCCGTCCAGTGCGGGGACTTGGAGTCGCGGATCTCGAAGCCCAGGCCCCAGTCGTTGGGGTTCTGGTGCCCGTAGCCCGGCAGGACGCCCTTCGTACCCGGGTACTGGACCGTCATCGCCTCGGCGACCGTGCGGGGGTCCAGCAGGCGCGGCGCCTGAACCTCGGCCGCGAAACGCAGCAGGTCCTCGACCGTCGACACCCCGTCCTTCGCCGGGGAGCCGTCCAGGGTGGTGGCCGTCATGCCCAGCGGCTCCAGCACCGCCTGCCGCGCGTACTCGGCGAACGGGATCTCCGCCGCCTTCGTGATGTGGTCGCCGAGCTGCTCGAAACCGGCGTTGGAGTACAGCCGGCGCTCCCCGGGCGGTGCGGTCACCCGGTGCTCGTCGAAGGCCAGGCCCGAGGTGTGCGCCAACAGGTGGCGGACCGTCGCCCCGGGCGGACCGGCGGGCTCGTCCAGTTCGACCGCGCCCTCCTCGTACGCGACGAGCGCCGCGTACGCCGCGAGCGGCTTGGTGACCGAGGCGAGGGGGAACGGCCGCCCGACGGGGCCGTGGGTCCCCAGGATCGTGCCGTCGGCGCGTACGACACCCGCCGCGGCGGTGGAAACCGGCCAGTTCTCGATCAACGCGAGGCTCTTGAAGGACATGCCATCGAGCCTAAGCGGCTCACAGGTACAGCCTCATCGAGGGGGTCGTGTCGCGCGTGAAACCCATCGACGCGTACAGCGGCTCCGCGTCGGGGGACGCGGTGAGCATCACGTGTCCCGCGCCCCGCTCGCGGAACCACTCCAGCAGCTCGTCCATGCACGCCCGCGCGTACCCGCGGCGTCGGGCGTCCGGGTCGGTCGCGACACTGAATACGTACCCCAGCAGCCCGCCCGGTCTGCCCGGCCCGCCGATCCGGTACTCCAGCGTCCCCACCACCAGCGCCGCCAGTGCCTGCGGCCGGCCCGGGTGGTCGACGACGAACGCCGCGAACTCCCCGTCCGGTTCGGCCAGCCGCGCCCGCAGGGCGGGCAGGGACTCCGCCTGCCACGCGGTGGGCGAGCCGGGTCTCACCGAATCGATCATCACTTGACGCAGACGGAGCACTTCCTCCGCGTCCTCGGCCACGGCACGGCGTACGAGAGTCATGCCGGGCATGCTAATCAGCCGGGGTGCCGGCCATCCCGCCGTTTTTCCCGCCGCGCACGCTTGCTTCGAGTGCACTCCAAGGCCATAGCGTGGAGCGCATGACGGTGATGCAGACCACGGCCGAGACCATCGTGCCGAACGCCACCAGAACAGAGACCAGAACACAGACCAGGACGGACAGCTGCTCCGCCCCGCCCCGGCGCCACCCGCGCCCCGACGGGCAGGACCACTACACCATCAGCGAGGTCGTCACCTTCACCGGACTGTCCGCCCACACGCTGCGCTGGTACGAGCGGATCGGCCTGATGTCCCACATCGACCGCTCGCACACCGGGCAGCGCCGCTACAGCAACCGCGACCTGGACTGGCTCGACTTCGTCGGCAAGCTCCGCCTGACCGGCATGCCGGTCGCCGACATGGTCAGGTACGCGGAGCTGGTGCGCGAGGGCGACAACACCTACCTCGACCGGCGGGAACTCCTGGAATCCACGCGCCGTGACGTGCTGACGCGGATCGCCGAACTCCAGGACACCCTCGCCGTACTCGACCGGAAGATCAGCTTCTACGGGGATGCCGGCCGCGCCGGTGAAACAGAGGGGACCCGATGAACGACCACAGGATCCCGACGGTACGGCTCGGCGACGACGGCCCCGAGGTGGGCGTCCAGGGCCTGGGCTGCATGGGTATGAGCTTCGGTTACGGCCCGTCGGACGCCGACGCGTCACGGGCGACCCTGGAACGGGCGCTGGAGCTGGGCGTCACGCTCTACGACACGGCCGACGCGTACGCCGCCGGCGAGAACGAGCGGTTCCTGTCGCCGTTCTTCAAGGCCCACCGCGACGAGCTCGTCATCGCGACCAAGTTCGGCCTGTCGATCCCGCCGGACGAGCCGACGAAGCGGATCATCCGCAACGACCCGCCGTACATCCGCCAGTGCGTCGAGGCGAGCCTGCGCCGCCTGGACGTCGACGTGATCGACCTCTACTACATGCACCGGCGCGACGTGCGCGTGCCCGTCGAGGAGACCGTCGCCGTCATGGCGGACCTGGTCCGTGAGGGCAAGGTCAAGCACCTCGGGCTGAGCGAGGTGACGGGCGACGAACTGCGGGCCGCGCAGGCGGTGCATCCGGTCGCCGCCGTGCAGTCGGAGTGGTCGCTGTTCAGCCGGGACATCGAGGCGGGCGTGGTGCCGGCAGCCCGCGAACTGGGCGTCGCCCTCGTCCCGTACTCCCCGCTCGGCAGGGGCTTCCTCACGGGCGCCTTCACCAACGCCGACCAGGACCTCGCGGCCGGTGACTTCCGCCGCCAGCAGCCCCGCTTCACCGGCGACAACGCGGCGGCCAACGCGGCCCTCCTCGACCCGGTCCGCACGGTCGCCGACGCCCACGACGCCACCCTCGGCCAGGTCGCCCTGGCCTGGGCCCAGCAGCGGGCGCGGGTGCACGGCCTCCCGGTGATCCCGATCCCGGGCACCCGGAAGCCGACGCGGGTGGAAGAGAACGCGGCGGCGACGAGGATCGTCCTCACGGAGGACGAGCTGACCCTCCTGGAGCCGATCGCCGGCAAGGTGGCGGGCACCCGCTACGCGGACATGGCGTTCACGTCGGCGGGCCGGGAATAGGAGCGGAGCCGGGGCGACGACGTCCTGAGGGGCGTGGGGTGGGCTGTGGCGGTGTGCGGGCCGGCCGCCGCGTGGGCGCGAGCAGCCCGCCACCACCCGCGCCCCGCGAGGAAACCGCACCTGGCGGAAGCTAGAGCTCCGCCAGCAACTCCGCCTTCTTCGAGGAGAACTCCTCGTCCGTCACCAGCCCCGCCCGATGCAGCTCCCCGAGGTGCCGGATCCGCTCGGCGATGTCCGCGGGATCACGCCGAGGCGCCGGCACCGGCACCGGCACCGAGGCGCCGGCGCCACGCTCCCGCACCGCGGCCAGCACCGCCGCGGCGAACGGCAGTGACTCGTGCACGGGCCCGTACCCGAGCCCGAACACGACCGCCGCCGGATCCTGGTCGGCCTGCGGAGCGCCCGGCGTCCCGTCCCGCGGCAGCAGCCGCAGGTACCCCTCGAACACCTCGGGGGACCGCCACTCCACGCCGCCCAGATCGGCGACCGGGAAGCTCTGGTCGCCGGCCTTCCACTTCGCCGACGACGCGCCCGTCCAGAACCACCGGAAGGCCACCGACGACCCGTCGAAGGACGCCTTGCCGTCGTACGCCTTGAAGTGCAGCGGCGCCTCGGGCGCGGCCACCAGGTACCGCTCGGTCTTCCCGGACTCGGTCAGCAGCGCGCGCAGCTCGTCGGCGTAGTACTCCGCGAGCGTCTCCCGCTCGGCGGGCAGCACCAGCCGGTACGGGTCGCAGCCCTCCTTCAGCTGCCCGGCCGCCGCCTCCATCAGCGGATCGGCGCCCGGGCGCGGTTCGACGCGCAGCACCACGGTGCCCCGCCTGCCGGGCGTGAGCGTCACCCCGGCGATCGCCTCCAGGGGGACACGGCGTTCCCCCAGGGCCTGGAACAGCTTGGGTGTTCGAATCCCCCGTTCGTAGCGGATGAGCACGGAGTCGGACTCGAACTCCCAGGCGGCATGAAATCCGGCCAGTACGTCACCCATGCGGCTCATCGTATGCGGCACCAGCTCTTCCGTCCCCTCCCCGCGCAAACCGGAGTTTCTGCGCCTCTACGCGCGTCCGGCCGCCGTCGCCAGGGACAAACCCGCCCGGCATGTGTCGTCTTGCGCGGCGCAGGCGACCGTGCGGTATGCGCCAACCCCGATCTCCGCGAGGTTCCGCAGGCTCTCCGTGCCCGGTACGAAGTAGCCGCTGTGCCCCTCGGCACCCCGCGCGGACAGCACCCGGGCCCCGAACGCCGCGGACACCGGGTCGGCGCCGTGACCGAGGCCGCCGACCTCCAGGTACGGCACGTCCTGGATCCAGTCCTCGGCGTCCCGCATCGCCCACACCTGGGCGGAGGTGTGCAGGTGGGTGGCGTTCTCGGCGCGCATGCCGGGACTGCCGGCCACCGCTATGTCGCTCACCCGGCCGGGCAGCGTGCCGGCGGCGAGGCCGCACACCACCGAGCCGTAGCTGTGGCAGAACAGCGAGACGGGGGACCGGCCGGGCAGCGCCCGCAGCAGCGCGTTCAGCCGGGCTGCCCCCTGTTCGGCGCGGGTCGCGGTGGCGGCTTCCATGCCGAGGCCGCTGGGGGACGTGTAGTCGGCCCAGGCGATCACGGCCGTACGTGTGCCCGGACTCGCCCTGCGCTCGGCGGCGTGCAGCGACTCGGCCATGCCGACGGGCGCCGAGTACTTGCGGGCGCTGCGCTGGAAGGTGAGCAGTTCGGTGTCGACGCCGGGCACGACGACGGACACGCGGTCGGCGCGGTCGAGGTCCCCGAACACCTCGGCGATCCTGCCCGAGCCCGCCGGATCGAAGGCGAGGATGTGGCGGTCGGGGTCGAGCAGCGACTCGTAGTGGTGCGCGAGCCGGCCCGCCTCGCGCTGCCCGGACAGGGACAGCCGTTTGTCGTGCATCCGTAGTCGCTCCACGGCCCGTGCCTTGCGCAGCGCCGCGCGGTTGGCGAGGTAGCGGAGTTCGACGGGCGCGCCGTTCATGTTGCCGACGGCGAGCGGGTAGCGGCGGGCCAGGCTCTCGCGTTGCCACTGGGCGAGCGAGGCGAAGAAGCGGGCCAGCCGCGCGGGGGCCGCCTGCGCGTCCGGCAGCCGGCGCCCGTCGATCCGGCCGTTCTCCCAGGCCGTGACCGACGCTTCGAGGGCTGTGGGGCCCCGCTGGTTGCGCAGGGCGGTCCAGCCGGTGGTCGCCAGCATCACGAACACCACGGCCAGGGCGAGCAGTGCGCGCCAGACGTTCAGCTGCGGAGAGGTGTCGAAGGAAGTCACTGGGAGGACACACTAGGAGAACGGGACGGTCTCCCGTGAATCAAGTGACGCGGATCACGTTTCGATCACGTGCTACGGGGTTGGATACGCCCGTCCGGCCTCCGGGGGTTCCCCCAGTCGCCCGTGAGTGCGGGTTCCACCTGGTCGAAGTGGGAGGCGGTCAGGTCGCGCAGCGCGGCCAGGCCGGCGTCGTCCCGTGCCGACCAGATGCGTTCGGTCACCCGCATCACCGCCCCGAATACGGCCACGACCACGCGGGGCCGGGGGTCCGCGTCCACGTCGAGGTTCTCGCGGTCGGCGATGATGCGGGCGATCTGCTCCTCCAGCTCCGTGGCGCGTCGCAGATGGGCCGCGAGGAGTGCGGGTGTCGACTCGATCACCCGGTAGAAGCGCATGTGCAGTTCGAGCGGGACCAGCTGCTCGACGGCCTCGCCGATGGTGCCCCAGCTCTCCACCAGCGCCCCGCGCATCGCGTCCAGCGGCGCCTCGCCGGGCGGACGGCGGCGTACGGCGTCGACGAAGTGCGCCTCCGCGAGCCGCGACACGAAGAAGGCCGCCTCCTCCTTGCTGGCGAAGTAGCGGAAGAAGGTGCGCTGGGAGACATCGGCCGCCTCGGCGATGTCGTCGACCGTCGTCCTCTCGTAGCCCCGCTCGGTGAACAGCTCCAGGGCGGAGCGCAGCAGCGCGTCCCGGGTGCGCTGCTTCTTGCGTTCGCGCAGGCCCGAAGGGGGTGCTGTGTCCGCCATCTTCAAAAGGTCGCTCCTCGGGTCGGCCCCGGCGTGTTGCCGCGCGGCCGTTTTCATTGTGTTTCCGCAGTTCAGGCTATCGGGAGATGACTTGTCAGTTACCGACCGGTGAAATGGTTTGTCAACTGTCAGCGACTGTCATTAGCCTCGAATGTATGACTAGTCAGACCACCATCGACAAGACGGGGTCGGGGGGCGGGGGAGCATCGTCCGGCCCGTCGGGCCCGGCTCCGGCCAGCGGACTGCGCGGCCACCCGTGGCTCACCCTCGTCACCGTCGCTGTAGGGGTCATGATGGTGGCCCTCGACGGCACCATCGTGGCGATCGCCAACCCGGCCATCCAGGACGACCTGAAGGCCAGCTTCGCCGACGTCCAGTGGATCACCAACGCCTACTTCCTCGCCCTCGCGGTCTCCCTGATCACCGCGGGCAAGCTCGGTGACCGCTTCGGCCACAGGCAGACCTTCCTCATCGGCGTGGTCGGCTTCGCCGCCGCCTCCGGTGCCATCGGCCTGTCCGACACCATCCCGCTGGTCGTCGCCTTCCGAGTGCTCCAGGGCCTGTTCGGCGCCCTGCTGATGCCGGCCGCCCTCGGTCTGCTGCGAGCCACCTTCCCGGCCGAGAAGCTCAACATGGCCATCGGTATCTGGGGCATGGTCATCGGCGCCTCCACCGCGGGCGGCCCGATTCTCGGCGGTGTGCTGGTCGAGCACGTCAACTGGCAGTCCGTGTTCTTCATCAACGTGCCGGTGGGCATCCTCGCCGTCGTCCTCGGCGTCATGATCCTCCTGGACCACCGTGCGCAGAACGCGCCGCGCTCCTTCGACGTCCTCGGTATCGCGCTGCTCTCCGCCGCCATGTTCTGCCTGGTCTGGGCGCTCATCAAGGCCCCCGAGTGGGGCTGGGGCGCCGGCACGACGTGGCTGTTCCTGGTCGCCTCCGTCGCGGGCTTCGGGCTCTTCGCCTTCTGGGAGACGAAGGTCAAGGAGCCGCTGATCCCGCTGGCGCTGTTCCGCTCGGTGCCGCTGTCGGCGGGTGTGGTGCTGATGGTCATGATGGCGATCGCCTTCATGGGCGGCCTGTTCTTCGTGACGTTCTACCTCCAGAACGTGCACGGCATGAGCCCGATCGACGCCGGCCTGCACCTGCTGCCGCTCACCGGCATGATGATCGTCGGCTCCCCACTGGCCGGCGCGATGATCACCAAGGTCGGCCCGCGCATACCGCTCGCGGGCGGCATGGCGTTCACCGCGCTCGCCATGTACGGCATGTCGACGCTGGAGACGGACACCGGCAGCGGCCTCATGTCGCTCTGGTTCGCCCTGCTCGGTCTCGGTCTCGCCCCCGTCATGGTCGGCGCCACCGAGGTCATCGTCGGCAACGCGCCGATGGAGCTGTCCGGTGTCGCCGGCGGTCTCCAGCAGGCGGCGATGCAGATCGGCGGCAGCCTCGGTACGGCCGTGCTCGGCGCCGTGATGGCCTCCAAGGTCGACAACGACCTGGCGGACAACTGGGCGGACGCCGGCCTTCCGGAGCTGGCGCCGGAACAACTGGGCCACGCCTCCGAGGCGGTCCAGGTCGGTGTGCCGCCGGTGGCCGAGGGCATGCCGGAACAGGTGGCCGCGAAGGTCACGGAGGTCGCACACGACACCTTCATCTCCGGCATGAGCCTGGCGTCGCTCGTCGCCGCCGGCGTCGCCGCCGTGGCCGTGCTGGTCGCGTTCCTCACCAAGCGCGGTGAGAACGCGGAGGCCGGCGCGGGCGTGGGCCACATCTGACGGAACCCCCGGCCCGTTCGGCCCGTTCGGCCCGTTCGGCCCGTTCGGCCCGTTCGGCCCGTTCGGCCCGTTCGGCCCGTTCGGCCCGTTCGGCCCGTTCGGCCCGTCCGACCCGTCCTCGTCCGGCCCTGTTCGCCTATCCGGGTGACAGGGCCGGCGAACCCTCCCCGCCGGCGAACTCCGCAGGTCACAGTGGGTCAAGTCCTCCGCAGGGCAGGGAGGGTGAGAGGCTGCGGCGCGCTGCTGGAGGGGGGCAGCGCGCAGGCAGCCGTCCGCGGCAGGCATGAGGCGCCGCAGGGGGGTACCCGAACTCCACGGAGAGTTCAGGGAGTTGATGATGGCGAGCTTCGGACAGGGATCGCGCAGGCACCCCCGCTCACGTGGCCGGACGTGGTCACGGACCGGGCCGGATCGCGCGACGCTCGCAATCGTCGGAGTCATCTGCGCGATCGCCGGGTTCTTCGTGCTGGGGATCGTCCTCGGCCCCGTCGCGGTCATCTGCGGCTGGCTCGCCATGGGCCGAAGCCGGGCGGGATCCCGCCCGGCACCGGCCGTGGTCGCCCTGGTCCTGGGCCTCATCGACACCGTTCTGGCAGTCCTCTGGCTCATCGGAGCCGCGGCCCCGGTCCACGGCGTGCTCTGACGCCTGGGCGGGACCAGGTGCCTCCGCCGCCCCGGAGAAGCCGACACTCGGCGAATCCGAGACCCTGCTCACCCGGCGGTGAGTTCCCGGTAACCGCGGCCGCCTTCTCACCCAGGCCCGCCGGCGTTCCGGATCATCTGCTGGAGCACTTTCACCGTGGTGACGCAGTCGGCGCCGTCGATGCCCCGGTGGATGTGGTTCCGGATCGCCGGGGTGTGCCGCTCGAGGCCGGCACGAGCCGCCTCGCCCGACTCGGTGATCCACAGCCGTCAAAGTCGAGGTCGACCCGGATGCAGTTCCGGCGCCGACGCCGTGAACGGCCCTCCCCTCCCGTCACCCGCCGCCCGGATGTTCCCCACCGGCTGCCACGCCCGCCACCCGCCACGCCCGCCGCCCGCACGTGCGGACCTCCGTACGGCAAGCGGCAGGGGCGGCGGAGCCGCAGCCCCACCGCCCCTCACACCACCGCCCCCCACACCACCGCCCGTCACTGCACCGCTCTTCGCACCACCGCGTCGACCCCAGCGGACGCGCTACGCGTCACCGCCGGCGACCCCCGGATCCGCCGCCGCGACATCGAGCAGCCGGTACCGGTCGATCGCCTGCTTCAGCACCGACCGGTCGACCTTCCCCTCCCGCGCCAGCTCCGTCAGCACCCCCACCACGATCGACTGCGCGTCGATGTGGAAGAAGCGCCGCGCCGCACCGCGCGTGTCCGCGAAGCCGAACCCGTCCGCGCCCAGCGACTGGTACGTCCCCGGCACCCACCGCGCGATCTGGTCCGGAACCGACCTCATCCAGTCGGACACCGCCACGAACGGCCCCTGCGCACCGGCCAGCTTCCGCGTCACGTACGGCACCTGCTGCTCCTCCTCCGGATGCAGCAGGTTGTGCTCCTCGCACGCCACCGCATCGCGCCGCAGCTCGTTCCAGGAGGTCGCCGACCAGACGTCGGCGCGCACGTTCCACTCCTCGGCGAGGATCCGCTGGGCCTCGACCGCCCAGGGCACCGCGACCCCGGACGCCATGATCTGCGCCGGGACGGAGCCGCCCGTGCCCTCGCTGAAGCGGTACACGCCCTTGAGGATGCCCTCCACGTCCACGTTCTCCGGCTCGGCCGGGTGCTGGATCGGCTCGTTGTAGACGGTGAGGTAGTAGAAGACGTCCTCGCCGTGCGGGTGCCGCTCGTCCGCGCCGTACATCCGCCGCAGACCGTCCTCGACGATGTGCGCGATCTCGAAGCCGAAGGCCGGGTCGTAGGCGACACAGGCCGGGTTGCTGGACGCCAGGAGCTGCGAGTGGCCGTCCGCGTGCTGGAGACCCTCACCGGTCAGAGTCGTACGGCCCGCGGTCGCACCCAGTACGAAACCGCGCGCCAGCTGGTCGCCCATCTGCCAGAACTGGTCGCCGGTGCGCTGGAAACCGAACATCGAGTAGAAGACGTAGACCGGGATGAGCGGCTCGCCGTGCGTGGCGTACGCCGATCCGGCCGCGATCAGCGAGGCCGTGCAGCCGGCCTCGGAGATGCCGTCGTGCAGCATCTGCCCGTTCGGCGCCTCCTTGTAGGCGAGCAGCAGATCCCGGTCCACGGACTCGTACTGCTGTCCGAGCGGATTGTAGATCTTCGCACTCGGGAAGAATGAGTCCATGCCGAACGTGCGGTACTCGTCCGGCGCGATCAGCACGAAGCGCTTGCCGATCTCTTTGTCCCGCATGAGGTCCTTGAGTAGCCGCACAAAGGCCATTGTCGTCGCGATGGACTGCTGGCCGGACCCCTTCTTCACGGTTGCGTACGTCTTGCTGTCCGGCAGTGCGAGCGGCTTCGACCGTACGACCCGGGTCGGGACGTAGCCGCCGCAGCCCAGACGCCGATCGTGCATGTACTGCATCTCCTCGGTGTCCCGGCCGGGGTGGTAGTACGGCGGCGGGCCGGACTCCAGCTCCCGGTCGGAGATCGGCAGGTGCAGCCGGTCGCGGAAGCGCTTGAGGTCGTCGACCGTCAGCTTCTTCATCTGGTGCGTGGCGTTGCGGCCCTCGAAGTTCGGGCCCAGCGTCCAGCCCTTGATCGTCTTGGCGAGGATGACCGTCGGCTGGCCCTTGTGCTCCAGGGCCGCCTTGTACGCCGCGTAGATCTTCCGGTGGTCGTGACCGCCGCGCCCCAGGTGCAGAATCTGGTCGTCGGTCATGTTCTCGACCATCGCGCGCAGCCGGTGGTCGTCGCCGAAGAAGTGGTCGCGGATGTAGGCGCCGGACTCGGTGGCGTACGTCTGGAACTGGCCGTCAGGCGTGGTGTTCATCCGGTTGACCAGCACACCGTCGCGGTCCTGGGCGAGCAGCGGGTCCCAGGTGCGGTCCCACACCAGCTTGATGACGTTCCAGCCGGCGCCCCGGAAGACCGACTCCAGCTCCTGGATGATCTTCCCGTTGCCGCGCACCGGGCCGTCGAGGCGCTGCAGGTTGCAGTTGACGACGAAGGTCAGGTTGTCCAGGCCCTCGCGGGCGGCGATGGACAGCTGGCCCAGCGACTCCGGCTCGTCCATCTCGCCGTCACCGAGGTAGGCCCACACGTGTGAGCGGGACGTGTCCGCGATGCCGCGCGCGTGCATGTAGCGGTTCATCCGTGCCTGGTAGATCGCGCCGATCGGACCGAGGCCCATGGAGACCGTCGGGAACTCCCAGAAGTCCGGCATCGACCGCGGGTGCGGATACGACGACAGGGCGTGCGGCGCCTTCGACTTCTCCTGCCGGAACCCGTCGAGGTGCTCCTCGCTGAGCCGGTCCAGCAGGTACGCGCGCGCGTAGATGCCCGGCGAGGCGTGCCCCTGGAAGAAGACCTGGTCGCCGCCGTCGCCCTCGTCCTTGCCGCGGAAGAAGTGGTTGAAGCCCACGTCGTACAGGGAGGCGGAGGAGGCGAAGGTCGCGATGTGACCGCCGACGCCGATACCCGGCCGCTGCGCGCGCGAGACCATCACCGCGGCGTTCCACCGGGTGGCGTTGAGGATCTTGCGCTCGATCTCCTCGTTGCCGGGGAAGAACGGCTCGCTCTTGGTCGGGATCGTGTTGACGTAGTCCGTGCTGCGCATCTCGGGCACGGCCACACGCTTCTCGCGGGCCCGCTCGATCAGCCGCAGCATCAGATAGCGGGCCCGCTCCCGGCCCCGCTCGTCGACGGCGGCGTCGAGGGAGTCGAGCCACTCCTGGGTCTCCTCGGGGTCGAAGTCAGGGACCTGACTCGGAAGGCCGCCAATGATGATCGGATTGCGATCACTGCGATCGGATGCGGAAGCCACGCTGTTCCTTCGCTGTCGGAGGGCCACTTTGCCGGGTGTCGCGCCGATTCCCCGCCGATTCCCCATCGTGTACCTCGCGGGGGCAAACGTCATCTGTACCGTGGGGTAACCGATTCCCCCATGGGAGTCGGGGGCACGTTCATTCGAGTCTCGTACCCACACATGGTTCCCAAATACGCAAACAGGGCAGATGTGTGTGGTGTACGTCACCTTCGGTCTGGACGGCATGGTTGGAGTTGCGGCGACACGGCCGGGATCGTCACCGTTTCGGCGGTCCCAGTCGCCGGGTACTTGCGCGATCCGTCCCGCCCGTGTGGACTACGGCCAATGCTTCGCGCACGCGCGTGGCTGAGATATTCACCAAGACATGATCAGGAGGCAACCCGTGAGCGCGACCGCGGACCACGCGGAGGAGCGGACGAACCCTGCCGTCAGGCTGGGGTTCCAGCCCGGGCAGGTGGTCCAGGAGATCGGCTACGACGACGACGTCGACCAGGAGCTCCGCGAGGCCATTGAGGGCGCCGTCGAGGGCGAGCTGGTGGACGAGGACTACGAGGACGTGGCCGATGCCGTCGTGCTGTGGTTCCGTGACGACGACGGCGACCTGACGGATGCGCTGGTGGATGCCACCACGTACATCGAAGAGGGCGGGGCGATCCTGCTCCTCACGCCGAAGACCGGCCGTTCGGGGTACGTCGAGGCCAGCGACATTTCGGAAGCCGCGACGACGGCCGGACTGACGGCCGCCAAGAGCGTCAGCGTCGGAAAGGACTGGAGCGGCAGCCGGCTGGCGACGCCCAAGGCCGCCAAGTCCAAGCGGTAGCCGGCCAGGCTCCGCACCACACCCGGACCCCGTACGGGCCGACCGCCGTCGGCCCGTCCGCGGACCCGCGATGACCCCTGCGTAGGGTGGTTCCAGCGAACCACCCTACGAAGGGACGAACAGGACATGGCGATCCAGGTCGGCGACAAGGCCCCCGACTTCGAACTCAAGGACAACCACGGCGCGACCGTCCGGCTGTCCGACTTCCGCGGGCGGAAGAACGTCGTGCTGCTCTTCTACCCGTTCGCCTTCACCGGTGTGTGCACCGGCGAGCTGTGCGAGGTGCGCGACAACCTGCCGCAGTTCTCCGACCGGGACACCCAGGTGCTCGCCGTCTCCAACGACTCCATCCACACCCTGCGCGTCTTCGCCGACCAGGAGGGCCTGGAGTACCCGCTGCTGTCCGACTTCTGGCCGCACGGCAACGTCTCGCGCGCGTACGGCGTCTTCGACGAGGACAAGGGCTGCGCCGTCCGCGGCACCTTCGTCATCGACCAGGAGGGCATCGTGCGCTGGACCGTGCTCAACGGCCTGCCGGACGCCCGTGACCTGGCCGAGTACGTGAAGGCGCTCGACGCCCTGTGACCGTCAGGTGATCGACGACTGATCGACACCGAGTGATTCGTCGGGCGCAGGGACTGCGGTGAACGGGAACCCGTCACTAGGATCGACTCGTTGATCCGGTATCCACGCAAGACATCGACGCTCGACATCCGACGCTCGACATTCAACGCACTTCGGGGCTTCCCGCCCCTGGACACCAATGGAGGACTCGTGGGAGTCAGCCTCAGCAAGGGCGGCAACGTTTCGCTGACCAAGGAGGCCCCCGGCCTGACCGCGGTCATCGTCGGTCTGGGGTGGGACATCCGCACCACGACCGGTACCGACTTCGACCTCGACGCCAGCGCGATGCTGCTGAACAGCGGCGGCAAGGTCGCCAGCGACGCGCACTTCATCTTCTTCAACAACCTGAAGAGCCCGGACGGATCGGTCGAGCACACCGGCGACAACCTCACCGGTGAGGGCGAGGGCGACGACGAGCAGATCAAGATCGACCTCGCCGGAGTCCCCGCCGACATCGAGAAGATCGTCTTCCCGGTCTCGATCTACGACGCCGAGAACCGCCAGCAGTCCTTCGGCCAGGTGCGCAACGCGTTCATCCGCGTCGTCAACCAGGCCGGCGGCGCCGAGATCGCCCGCTACGACCTGAGCGAGGACGCCTCCACGGAGACCGCCATGGTCTTCGGCGAGCTGTACCGGCACGGTGCGGAGTGGAAGTTCCGCGCCATCGGCCAGGGCTACGCCTCCGGCCTGCGCGGCATCGCCCAGGACTTCGGCGTGAACGTCTGAGTCACCCAAACGTCCGAGGCGACGGCCTCGACCGTCCGGCGCCGCACGGTTTACGTGCGGCGCCGGACGCGCAGGAAACCCGAGAACCATCACCCGGGGAGGGATCACCATGGGCGTCACGCTTGCCAAGGGAGGCAACGTCTCCCTGTCCAAGGCCGCACCTAACCTCACACAGGTACTGGTCGGGCTCGGCTGGGACGCGCGTTCCACCACCGGAGCACCCTTCGACCTCGACGCCAGCGCACTGGCGTGCAGCAGTGGCCGGGTGCTCGGCGACGAGTGGTTCGTCTTCTACAACCAGCTCAAGAGCCCGGACGGCTCCATCGAGCACACCGGCGACAACCTCACCGGTGAGGGCGACGGTGACGACGAGTCGGTGCTGATCGACCTCTCCGCGGTGCCGGCTCAGTGTGACAAGATCGTCTTCCCGGTCTCGATCCACATGGCCGACGAGCGCGGCCAGACCTTCGGCCAGGTCAGCAACGCCTTCATCCGGGTCGTCAACCAGGCCGACGGCCAGGAACTCGCCCGCTACGACCTCAGCGAGGACGCCTCCACGGAGACCGCGATGATCTTCGGCGAGCTCTACCGCTATCAGGGCGAGTGGAAGTTCCGCGCGGTCGGGCAGGGGTACGCGTCAGGGCTGCGCGGCATCGCCCTAGACTTCGGAGTCAACGTTTCGTAAAGCCGCGTACGGCGCGGGGGAGCCCCGTACAAACACGATTGGGTAGCCAGTGGTTCTGAAAACCTTCGGGTGGTCGTTCGCGGTCACCGCGCTCGGCCTGGTGGCCGCGGTCTTCTACGGGGGGTGGGCCGCCTTCGGCATCGTGGCGATCCTGTCCGTCCTGGAGATCTCGCTGTCCTTCGACAACGCGGTGGTCAACGCCGGGATCCTGAAGAAGATGAATGCCTTCTGGCAGAAGATCTTCCTCACCATCGGCATCCTGATCGCCGTCTTCGGCATGCGCCTGGTCTTCCCGGTCGTGATCGTGGCGGTCAGCGCGTCGCTCGGGCCGATCGAGGCCGTCGACCTCGCCCTCACCGACAAGGACCGCTACCAGGAGCTGGTGACGGACGCCCATCCGTCGATCGCCGCCTTCGGTGGCATGTTCCTCCTCATGATCTTCCTCGACTTCATCTTCGAGGACCGGGACATCAAGTGGCTGGGCTGGCTGGAGCGCCCGCTGGCCAAGCTCGGCAAGGTCGACATGCTGTCGGCCTGCATCGCCCTGATCGTGCTGCTGATCTCCGCTATCACCTTCGGCGCCCACGCCCACCAGCACGGCGGCACGCACGCGGACAAGGCGGAGACGGTCCTGCTCTCCGGCATCGCGGGCCTGATCACCTACCTGATCGTCGGCGGCCTCTCCGGCTTCTTCGAGGACAAGCTCGAAGAAGAGGAGGAGCGGGAGCACGAGGCCGAGGAGCAGGCCGAGCGCACCGGCAAGCCCAAGTCGGCCGTCAGGCTGGCCGGCAAGGCCGCGTTCTTCATGTTCCTCTACCTCGAGGTCCTGGACGCGTCCTTCTCCTTCGACGGCGTCATCGGCGCCTTCGCCATCACCAACGACATCGTGCTGATGGCCCTCGGCCTCGGTATCGGCGCCATGTACGTCCGGTCCCTGACCGTCTACCTGGTCCGCGAGGGCACCCTCGACGACTACGTCTACCTGGAGCACGGCGCCCACTACGCCATCGGCGCCCTCGCCGCCGTCCTCCTGGTGACCATCCAGTACGAGATCAACGAGTTCATCACCGGCATGATCGGCGTCGTCCTGATCGGTGCCTCCTTCTGGTCCTCCGTGCGCCGCAACCGCAGGCTCGCGGCGGCCGGGGGAGACGGCGGCAAGGAGAAGGCGGAGGTCTCCTCCGGGGTGTGAAACCCTTCTCTTCCCGGGCCGGGTTCACCCCCGGTGCGCCTGCTCCTTCGGTGTGAACACGGCCCGGACGAGGAACGCTCTGTGCGGGGCGGCCGACGAGGACGACTCCTCGGGGCCGCCCCGTCGGCGGTTCGCGGTCGGTGGTTCGAGTGAAGGTGGGGGCGGGAATGGGCTTCTTGGACGGTCTGTGGCGCGGTCGCGAGGCCGAGTTCGACTCGGGCAGCGCGGCGACCAACTCCATCCAGCTGACCAAACGGCACAGCCAGGTCTCCCTGACCAAACAGGGCGCGGCCACCGGCCATCTGCGCGTCAACCTGAGCTGGCGGATGCGGACCTCGGACATCATGGGCGTGCAGCGTGAGAGCCTGCTGCGGCACCCCTTCAAGGCGCTCAAGCCCCCCGAGGTCGTCGGCCACAGCCAGAGCATGGTCAACGTCGACCTCGACCTCGGCTGCCTCTACGAGCTCCAGGACGGCACCCGCGGGGTCGTCCAGCCGCTCGGCGGCTTCCTGGGCGACGCCAACGGCCCCCCGTACGTCAAGCTGAGCGGCGACGACCGGTTCGGCTCGGCCTCCGGCGAGACGATCTACGTCAACCTCGACCACAAGGACGCCATCAAACGCCTCCTGCTCTTCGCCTACATCTACGACCAGACCCCGGCCTTCGACCGCACGCACGCCATCGTCACGCTCTATCCGAGCAACGGCCCCCGGATCGAGATAGGCCTCGACGAGCGCCACCCGCAGGCCCGGTCCTGCGCCGTGGTGATGATCGAGAACATCAAGGGCGAGATCTTCGTCCGCCGCGAGGTGAAGTTCGTGTACGGCTTCCAGGGAGAGCTCGACCGTCTGTACGGGTGGGGCCTGCAGTGGGGCCGGGGGCACAAGAGCAAGGCGGAACGCTGAGACCCCGCCCGCCCGTACCGCCCAGGCGCCTACTGCCGGTACCGCCCGGGCGTCTGTCGCCGGTACCGCCCGGGCGTCTACCGCCCGACGAACTGCGGTCCCTGCGGCGGAAGCCGGAAGTCCGGATCGGGAGCCCCGGTGACCGGCGGCGGATAGCCGTAACCGGGCTGCGCGCCGGTGACCCCCGCCGCGGCGGGCGCCTGCGGATACCCGTACCCGGGGCCTCCGGCCGGCTGCGGATAGCCGTAGGCCGGCTGTGCCGTCGGCGGCTGCTGCGGGTAGCCGTAGGCCGGCTGCGCCGGCACCCCCGTGGGCTGCTCCGGGGGCAGCGGCCGCGAGATCTCCGGGACGGGCTGGGCGGGTTGGACGGGCTGGACGGGCTGGACTGCCGTCGGCTCGTCGGGACCGGCCACCGGCGGGACGGGCATGGACTGAGCGGGAGTGTGCGGGGACGGCTCGGGCCGACGGGTCGACACGGGGTCGTCCGCCCCCTCCGACTCGTCCACCGAGATGCCGAAGTCGGTCGCCAGGCCCTGGAGCCCGTTCGAATACCCCTCACCCAGTGCCCGGAACTTCCAGCCCTCCCCGCGCCGGTACAGCTCGCCGCAGATCAGCGCTGTCTCCTCGCCCGTCTCCGGCTTGACGTCGAAGTACGCGTGGGGTTCCGCGTCGGCGGCCGTGGCGTCGTACAGCAGGATGCGCAGCGACCCGACCCGGTCGAAGGCGGTGCCGTCCGCCGAAGCGACCAGCAGAATCCGGCCCACCGAGGGCTCGACCCCGGAGAGGTCTGTCTGGATCGTGTCGGTCAGGCCCTCGGGGACCCGCTTCTTGCCGAGGCGCCAGACCTGGCCCGAGGGATGACGAGGCTGGTTGTAGAAGACGAAGTCCTCGTCGGAACGCACGCGGTCGTCCGGCCCCAGCAGCAGTGCGGAGGCGTCGATGTCGGGGACCCCCTGCCCGGGTGACCAGCGCAGCACGGCGCGTACCGTGGTGGCTTGCAGCGGGACGTTCGACCCCTTCAGCATCGCGTGCGTCATGCCGTCATCCTGCCCTCTCGGTCCTGGTCACGACAACGCGGGGGCGGGTACACGGGTCGTGCCCGCTCACCCCGGGTCGCCGCCGCCGACATGCCCGGGTTACCTGGAATTCATGCCCGGTGGGAACCTCCGACATGGATACGTACGTACTATTACCGGCCACCTTGGACAGTTCACAGGTCGCCCAGACACCACGGGGGAGTTTTGATGCGTCATTTCGGACAGATTGCCCCTGATGTGCGGAAGCGCCTCTTCCACCAGGAGCCCTGCACCTTCACGGCGGACTCCCCGGCCCGGTTGCTGTCCGCGGCCCTGGGCGCCACGCTCTACAGCCCGGCCACCCGGCCCAGACTCGCCGACGACATCCTCAAGCAGAGCGCGAGCGGTGTGGTGTCGATGGTGCTGTGCCTGGAGGACTCGATCGACGACGCCGACGTGCCGGTCGGCGAGGAGAACCTCGTCCGCCAGCTCACGGACCTGGAGAAACGTTCCGACGCCGACATTCCCTTGCTGTTCGTCCGGGTCCGCACCCCCGAGCAGATACGCGACCTCGTACGGCGCCTCGGCTCCGCGGTGCGGCTGCTGTCCGGATTCGTGCTGCCGAAGTTCACCGAGGAACGCGGCATGCCCTTCCTGGAGGCGCTCTCCGTCGCCGAGGCAGCCAGCGGCCGCAGGCTCTTCGCCATGCCCGTGCTGGAGTCCCCGGACCTGCTGTACCGCGAGTCCCGCGTGCAGACGCTGGAGGGGATCTTCCGCGCGGTCGACAAGTACCGAGACCGTGTGCTCGCCCTGCGTCTCGGCGTGACCGACTTCTGCTCCTCCTACGGGCTGCGCAGGGGCCCCGACATGACGGCGTACGACGTCCAGATCGTCGCCTCCGTGATCGCCGACGTGGTGAACATGCTCGCCCGGGCCGACGGCACCGGATTCACGGTGACCGGGCCGGTGTGGGAGTACTTCCATGTCCAGGAAAGGATGTTCAAACCGCAACTGCGGCAGAGCCCCTTCCTCGAGGTACAGGCCGTCGAACTGCGCCAGAAGCTGATCGAGCACGCGATGGACGGTCTGCTGCGGGAAATCTCCCTGGACCGCGCCAACGGCCTGCTGGGCAAGACCTGCATCCACCCCTCGCACGTGCTCCCCGTGCATGCCCTGTCCGTGGTCAGCCACGAGGAGTTCAGTGACGCCCAGGACATCCTGCGGCCCGAACGCGGCGGCGGGGGTGTACTGAGGTCCGCCTACACGAACAAGATGAACGAGGTGAAGCCTCACCGGGCCTGGGCGGAGCGCACGCTGCTGCGCGCCGAGGTCTTCGGGGTGGCGAACGAGGACATCGGCTTCGTGGAACTGCTCGCCGCCGGCCTGTCCGACTGAACGCAAGGAAGCCATGACCGACGCAAGGGCCCATGCCGCGGTGGACAACGGAAGGCACGAGTACATGACCGACAGGGCGCGCTCCGAGAAGGACGCCGGAGTCTGGTCCGGCAGCTGGGTCACCGAGCGGCTCGGTGTCGAACTCGCCGGTGACGACAGGCTGCCCGGCCTGCTGGGACTCGCCCTGCGACGCAACCCCAAGCGGGCGCACCTGCTCGTCTCCAACGTGCTCGGCAAGCACGTCCCGCAGTCGCCCTCCGTCGTGTACGGCCACGGCGTCGCCCTCGGCCGCCGGGTCCGCGAACTGCTCGGCGCCGAAGCAGCCGAGGGCGCGGTCGTCCTCGGCTACGCGGAGACCGCGACCGGCCTCGGCCACTCGGTCGCCGACGGCCTCGGCCCCGCCCCGTACCTGCACTCCACCCGCCGCCCGGTCACCGGCGTCGCCCGGGCCGGTGGCTTCGAGGAGTCCCACTCGCACGCGACCTCCCACCTCCTGCTGCCCGAGAACCCGGCGCTGCTGGCCGGCGACGGGCCGCTGGTCCTCGTCGACGACGAGTTCTCCACCGGCAACACGGTGCTCAACACCGTCCGCGCCCTGCACGAGCGCTATCCCCGCAAGCGGTACGTCGTGGTGGCCCTGGTCGACATGCGCTCGCCCGCCGACGCCGGCCGGCTGGAGGACTTCGCCCGGGAGATCGGTGCCCGCGTGGACCTGGTGACGGCCGCGTCGGGCACGGTCGGGCTGCCGGAGGGCGTACTGGAGAAGGGACAGGAACTGGTCGCCCGGTACGAGGCTCGCGCCACCGCCCGCCCCGAGGCGCCCGCCCCGTCCTCTTCCGGCTCCATCGCGCGCGTCGAACTGCGGTGGCCCGGCGGGGTCCCCGACGGCGGACGGCACGGGTTCACGGCCGCCCAGCGGGACCGGCTGGAGAGCGCCCTGCCCGGCATGGCAGAGCGGATCACCGAGGCGCTGCCCGCAGGCGCCCGCCGCGTGCTCGTCCTCGGCTTCGAGGAGCTGATGTACGCCCCGCTGCGCCTGGCCCACGCGCTGGAGCAGACCGCCGACGCCGACGTGCGCTACTCGACCACCACTCGCTCTCCCGTTCTCGCGGTCGACGACCCCGGTTACGCGATACGCACCCGCCTCGTCTTCCCCGCGCACGACGACCCGGCCGACGGCCCCGGCGAGCGCTACGCCTACAACGTCGCGGGCGCCGGCTTCGACGCCGTCGTCGCCGTCGTCGACTCGGCCGCCGACACCCCCGCACTCCACGCGCCCGACGGTCTGCTGGCCCGGCTCGCCGCCCATGTCCCGCACGTACTGCTCGCGGTCGTGCCGTCGTACGTCCCGCACGCTTCGCACGCCTCCGAAAGGCCCCCCATGCTGCCCGAGCCCCTGCGCGGCCCCGACTTCTCCTCGTACGCGCCCGACGAGGTCGGCTGGCTGCTCCAGGATCTCTCGGACGTGACGCTGGAGGCGCCGACCGAGGAACGCGAGGAGGCGATCCAGAGCGGCGGCGCGCACTACGCGGAGTCGCTGCCCGTGGAGTACCAGCCCAGCGAGCAGTACCAGGAGCTGTTCCACGCCGCCCTGGAGACGTCCGCCGCGCGGCTGGCCCGCGCCGTCGGCGCCGTCACCGAGATCGTGCTCGCGGAGCGGTCGCCCCGCCCCGTCCTGGTCTCCCTCGCCCGCGCGGGCACACCCGTCGGCATCCTGATGCGCCGCTGGGCGCAGTTCCGTCATGGTCTCGACCTTCCTCACTACGCCGTGTCCATCGTCCGGGGCCGCGGCATCGACGCCAACGCGCTGCGCTGGCTGGCCGACCGTCACGACCCCGCCGACGTCGTCTTCGTCGACGGCTGGACCGGCAAGGGCGCCATCACCCGCGAACTGGCGGCCGCCCTGCGCGACTTCGCGGCCTCCGACGGCATCACCGGTTTCGACCCGGAGATCGCCGTGCTGGCCGACCCCGGTTCCTGCGTACGCACCTACGGGACCCGCGACGACTTCCTCATCCCCTCCGCCTGCCTCAACTCCACGGTGTCCGGCCTGATATCCCGCACCGTGCTCCGCGCCGACCTGGTCGGCCGACACGACTTCCACGGCGCGAAGTTCTACCGCGAACTCGCCGGCGCCGACCTGTCACCGGCCTTTCTCGACGCCGTCTCCGCCCGCTTCCCGGACGTCGCCGACACGGTCGACGCCCAGGCCAAGGAGCTCCTCTCCGCCGACCGCACCCCCACCTGGGAGGGCTGGGCCGCCGTCGAGCGCATCAGCGAGGAGTACGGCATCCACGACGTCAACCTCGTCAAGCCCGGCGTCGGCGAGACCACCCGCGTGATGCTGCGCCGCGTGCCCTGGAAGGTACTCGCCCGGGCCGGCGCGGGCGCCGACCTGGACCACGTGCGCCTGCTGGCCGAACAGCGGGGCGTACCTGTGGAGGAGGTCGCCGACCTGCCCTACACCTGTGTCGGGCTGATCCACCCCAAGTACACGCGGGGCGCTACCGGCGCCGACGGCACGGCGGTGGCGCTCTGATGCCGGTACTCGTCGCGAGCGACCTCGACCGCACGCTCATCTACTCGGCCGCCGCGCTCGGGCTGACCATGCCCGACCTGCGGGCACCCCGTCTGCTGTGCGTGGAGGTCTACGAGAGCAAACCCCTCTCCTACATGACCGAGACGGCAGCCGGGCTGCTGTCCGACCTCGGCGACACTGCGGTCTTCGTGCCGACCACCACCCGGACCCGCAGGCAGTACCAGCGCATCAACCTCCCCGGCCCTCCGTCGAAGTACGCGATCTGCGCCAACGGCGGTCACCTGCTCGTGGATGGCGTCTCCGACCCGGACTGGCACGCGCGGGTGACCGCACGGCTGGCCGACGAGTGTGCCTCGCTGGCCGAGGTCCGCGACCACCTCATGGACACCGCCGACCCGCTGTGGGTGCGCAAGCACCGGGTCGCCGAGGACCTCTTCGCCTACCTCGTCGTCGAGCGCGAACTACTGCCCGAGGACTGGGTGAAGGAACTCGCCGTGTGGGCCGAGAACCGCGGCTGGACCGTGTCCCTCCAGGGCCGCAAGATCTACGCCGTGCCCAAGCCGCTCACCAAGAGCGCCGCCGTGCACGAGGTCGCCCGCCGCACCGGCGCCGATCTCACCCTCGCCGCCGGCGACTCCCTCCTCGACGCCGACCTGCTGCTCGCCGCCGACCGGGGCTGGCGCCCCGGCCACGGTGAGCTGGCCGACTCCGACTGGACGGCTCCGGCGATCAGCGCCTTGCCCGAACGTGGCGTGCTGGCCGGTGAGCGGATTCTCCGGGAGTTCCTGCGTGCGGTGAGCCCGGCGCGCTGACCGCGCCGCCGGTGCCCTCGGTGCCCTCGGTGCCCTCGTCGGCACCGCCTCGGGCGCCGGGGCAGTCGTCGTCATCGGCCGACGGCGGTATGTCCTGCCCGCGGTCGTGTCCGGGGGCCCGCCTGCGGTGGCCGGCCCCCGGCCGCAGCAGCCTCATGCCGATGAAGACCAGCAGCGCCAGGGCGGCGATCGCGAGGATCACCTTCGAGTACGTGGAGGCGATGCTCGAGACCTCGGACCAGTTGTCCCCCAGGGCGTAGCCCGCGAGGACGAACACGGTGTTCCAGATCGCGCTGCCCAGCGTGGTCAGCGCGAGGAAGACGGGCAGCCGCATCCGCTCCACGCCTGCCGGCACGGAGATCAGGCTGCGGAAGATCGGTATCATCCGGCCGAAGAACACCGCCTTGGTCCCGTGTTTCTGGAACCACGCCTCGGTCTTCTCTATGTCCGACACCTTCACCAGCGGCAGCTTGCCCGCTATCGCCACCGTGCGGTCCCGGCCGAGCAGTGCGCCGATCCCGTACAGAGCGAGCGCGCCGATGACCGAACCAGCCGTCGTCCACAGCAGGACGGCGATCAGGTTCATCCGGCCGGAACTCGCCGCGAACCCTGCGAGCGGCAGGATCACCTCGCTCGGCAGGGGAGGGAAGAGGTTCTCCAGAGCGATGGCGAGGCCGGCGCCCGGTGCGCCGAGCGCGTCCATGAGGTCGTTGATCCACTGCGGTGCCGCACCGCTGTCCGCGGCCGTCTGCGCTGCGAGGGCTGTCATGTCGACCACGCTAGAAAATCGCAGCTGAAGGGAGACTGAGGAAGACCGCAAGATCGCCTGCGGTGTACCGCAGGCGGGAATTGCGGTTTTCCGCAGTGTGCGCCGCGGCAGCGCCCGGCTAGCCTCACGATCATGCGAGACATGGCGCGACGCGTGGTGCGGTGCGGGGTGGGCCTGATCATGGGGACCGCCGCGGCCGCCGTCGAGCTGCTCTTCGCCCTGCTGGCCGGCGCGGCCCTGCTGCCCGTGGCGGCCTGGCCGGCCGGCCGGCGTGCCGTACTGCGCCCGGTCCTCGCGGGCGCGCGCAGACTGGCGGAGCTGGAGCGAGCCCGGTTGGCGATGTGGCTGGACCTCCGGGTCACGCCCGCGTACGAGGACGTGCGGGCGCTGCGGTACGTGGCCTGCCACTGGGCCCTGGGCGTCCTGGGCGGAGTGGTGATGCTGACCGCCGCGATCGGCCTGGCGTACGGCACCTTCGGGATATACGGCTGGCTCCTGCTGGACGGCATACGCAACCCCGGTTCACTGGTCCTCGGCAGTCTGGGCGGTTTGTTCCTCGTGTTCCTCGCCGTGCAGGGAATATTCGGCGTGCTCGGACTGGAAGGGCAGCTGGCGCGTCACTTCCTCGGCCCCCGCCACGAGGAGGAGCTGGAGCGGCGTATCGCCGAGCTGTCCGCCAGCCGCGCCGCGGTGGTCGACGCGGTGAACGACGAACGACGCCGCATCGAGCGTGATCTGCACGACGGCGTGCAGCAGCGTCTCGTCGCCCTCGGCATGCTGCTCGGCCGTGCCCGCCGCAGCCAGGACGCCGACCGCCGGGACAGGCTGCTGGGTCAGGCCCACGACGAGAGCCGCCGCGCCCTGGACGAACTGCGCGAGGTCGCCTGGCGGGTCTATCCGACCACGTTGGACGAAGCGGGGCTGCGCGCCGCGCTGGAGACGGTCGCCGAGCGGGCGTCCGTGCCGGTGGGAGTGGAGTACGGCCTCGCCGAGGAGCCCGGGCAGGCCGTGGCGACCGTCGCGTACTTCGTCGTATGCGAGGCGGTCACGAATGCGATCAAACACGCGGCGCCGACCCGGATAAGCGTCGTCGTCAGAACGGAGGAGGAACGGATGTACGTGAGTGTCCAGGACGACGGCTGCGGCGGGGCGAACGCCGCCGGCAGCGGACTGTTCGGGCTCGCGCGGCGCGTCGCCGCCCTCGACGGCAGCCTCAGCGTGGTCAGCCCGCCGGGCGGACCCACCCTCGTGGCCGCGGAACTGCCGTGCGGCTGATCCTCGCCGAGGACTCGACCCTGCTGCGGGAGGGCCTCGTGCGGCTGCTGACGGAGGAAGGGCACGAGGTGCTCGCCGCCGTCGGCAACGCCGAGCTGCTGCTCAAGGCGGTCGCCGAGGACCCGCCGGACGTGGTCGTCGCCGATGTCCGGATGCCGCCCACACACACGGACGAGGGCCTGCGCGCGGCCCTGGAGATACGCCGGCGCTGGCCGGCGGTCGGGGTGCTGGTGCTCTCTCAGTACGTCGAGAAGCGATACGCGACGGAGTTGCTGACCGGTGAGACGGAGGGAGTGGGATATCTGCTGAAGGACAGGGTGGTCCAGATCGACGAGTTCCTGGACGCGCTGGAGCGGGTGGCCGCCGGACGGGCCGCCTTCGACCCGGAGGTCGTCCGCCAGTTGCTCGGCCGCACGACCCACACCGACCTGCTCGCCCGGCTCACCGCGCGGGAGCGGGAGGTACTGGCCGAGATGGCGCAGGGCCATACCAACGCGGCGATCGCGCGGCGGCTGCACATCTCGCAGAGCGCGGTGGAGAAACACACCAACGCCATCTTCGACAAGCTGGAACTGACCGGGGGTGAGGGCTATTCACGCAGGGTGCTGGCGGTGCTGCGCTATCTGGGCAGCTGAGGGAAACTGAAGGGAGCAGACGGGGCCGGCCCGGTAAGACCGAGGAGCCTGCACGGCGACACCCGGGGGCCGCGACAGGGCCGGGAGGTCAGCCGCAGCAGCCGCCACCGCAGCAGCCGCCTCCGCCACCCGACGACGGCGCCGGGGCAGGCGCGGAGGACGAGCCGCCGACCGCGACCGTCGACAGCAGCTTCACCGTGTCGTCGTGGCCCGCCGGGCAGGCGGCGGGAGCGGAGGACTCGGCCATGGGACGGCTCAGCTCGAAGGTGTCGTCGCAGCTCCGGCAGCGGTACTCGTAGCGAGGCATGCGCACAGGTTAACCGGCCCGGCAGGATGGCCCGTCCCGGTGGCAGAAAACCCGGTGGAGGGCGTGGACCGGTTGGGCGCGCAAACCCGGCACGGAGTGAAAACGGGAATTCGGTCGGGGGCGTACCCGGTGTTCGTGACCGGCAGCCGTCCGGTGATCAGTGGCCGGCCCCGCGTTCCTCACGGATCCGGGTGACCACGTGGGCAACCGTCTGCCGGACCGCTTCCGTCTCCGTCAGGAAGTGCCAGTAGTCGGGGTGCCGGCCCTCCAGCATGGTGATCGTCCGCTCGAGCCGGGCCACGGCGTCGTCCAGCGGGCGCGCGTGCTGCGGGTCGGGGGTGTTGCGGCCCGCCATGGCCAGGCGCTGGGCGTCGCGGATCGCGAAGCGGGTGCGTTCGATCTCCTGCTGAGGGTCCTTCTGTACGGCGTTCAGCTGCCGCAGCCGGTCGCCGGCGGCCGAGACGGCCTCGTCGGTCGAGTTCAGCAGCGCACGTACCGTCGACAGCAGGGCGGTGGCGTCGGGCCAGCGCTGTTCGTCGCGGGCGGTCTGGGCCTCGGCCAGTTTCCGTTCGGCCTGCCGGACGGATTCGGTGGCCTGGTCCGGCACGTGCTGGAGGTCCTGCCAGCAGGCGACGGTGAACCGCCGCCGCAGCTCGCTCAGTACCGGTTCGACCTGTTCGGTGCGGGTGGTCAGGGCCTGGGCGCGGGTGCGCAGGGAGACCAGCCGGTGGCTGATCTCGGCGGCGCGTTCGGGCAGTCGTTCGGCCTCGGCACGGACCGACTCGGCCTCTCGGGTGACGCGTTCCGCCCGTTCGAGGGTCTGGGGCACACCGTGCTGTCCGGCGCCCTGGTTCAGCCGGGTGAGTTCCGGGCCGAGGGTGGCGAGCCGGGCGGCGAGGTCGTCCGCCTTCAGCCCGGATCCCCGGGCGGCGTCCAGGGCGTTGGAAGCGGCCAGCAGGGTGTGCCGGGCGCGTTCGACGGTGGGTGCCAGCCGGGCCAGCTGGGTCTCGGCCTTGCCGAGCAGGGAGCCGAGGCCGTCGGCGAAGCGCTCCAAGTCCTGCTTGACCCGGCCGAGCTCGTTCTTGGCGGCGGTCAGTTCGCTGCGGGCGCTGGAGGCCGCCGACGCCTCCAGGTCGTCCCGGTCCAGGTCGTGGGCGTCGACGGCGCTGATGTACTGGTGGCTGACCTCGTCGATGCGCCGGCCGAGTGCCTCGAAGTCGGTGACCGCGCGCCGGGCGGCGGGGGAGGCGTCGACAGCCGCGATCGTCTCTATCGAGATCCGCAGGTCCCGCTGTGCGGTGTCCAGTTCGTAGAAGGCGGCCGCCGCGTCGTCCTTCGCGGCCTGCGCCTCCGCCCGCTGGCTCTCGGCCCGCCCGCCGAACCAGCGCCGGGTGCCGCCCCCGGCGAACGCGGCGGGCAGCGCGAGCACGGCCAGGAGCGGCAGGCCCACGAGGGTGAGCGTGTCACGGACCGCGCCGGACGTGCGGCGACGGTGGTGGGGACGGTGCGGCAGGCGCTGCGCGCGCGGCACCATCGGCGAGTACGGCTGCGATGGTGTCGCCGTCACATCCCTCTCCCGTGTCGTCCGTCCTGCCCGGGTTCATTCTCCCACCCGTTAGGGACGAACACACGGGCCGGTCAGTTCGCGGTTCGGACCGTGACTTCGCCGTCCTGGGTGCGCGCGGTCACCACGTGGGAGCTGGCCTTGTCCCGGGGCACGGACACGTCGACCGATCCGTCGTCGCTGTCGGCGGACACCTTGTACGTGGCCCGGGGCAGGGCGACGGTCACGGAGCCGTCGTCGCTTCGGGTCTCCACCCGGTCCGGGACGGACCCGAGGTCGAGGTGGACCGAGCCGTCCTTGGTGGACGCGTTCACCCGGCGCGACGAGACGTCCGCGTGCAGGGATCCGTCGTCGCTGTGCAGTTCCAGCGGCCCGGTGGCGTCGCTGACGCGGACGGACCCGTCCTCCGTGCGGATCTCCAGCGCCTCCCGGAAGCCTTGCGCCCGCACGCTGCCGTCGTCGGTCTTCACCTTGACGGCGACGCCGCGCGGTATCTCCACGCGGTGCTTGGTGGCGCAGTCGGCGACCACTCCGGAGCAGTGCGTCCGCAGCTTCAGCCGATCGCCGTCCATGCTCCAGGTCACCTCGGGGTCGGAGCCGAGCGCGACCGATCCCTGGAACCACCTGGTCACCTCGATCTTGCCGGACGGGTTGCCGTCGGCGGCGACGATCTCCAGCGCGGAGTCGTCGGCGTCGATGGTGAGGGCGTCGCCCTGAAGGGCGAAGGACCGCTGCTCGGGGTCCTTGTCGTCCGAGGCGGAGGCGCAGGCGCTGAGACCCGCGACGAGAAAGGCGACGGTGCCGACGGCGGCGAACGCGCGGGCAGGAAGGGTACGGGCGGCCATGACGAGATTCCCCCTGGAACGGACGGCGAGGTGCCCCGACCGGGAATCCCTCCGGAGCGGAGGAAGCCCTTTCCGACGAGGCTCTCAGACTGTAGGTGCGCCCGGGCACGCGCCGGGATACGGCCCACTACCGGATCGGGGGTGGGGTTAACCCCAGGCCCGGGGCGACCGGCGTCAAGCACGTTTGCCGGGCAGTGCCCTGGGCCATGTAGGCTGTCGACTCGTCCTGGGTGCGTAGCTCAGGGGTAGAGCGCCTGCCTTACAAGCAGGATGTCGGCGGTTCGAAACCGTCCGCGCCCACCAGGACCGGCGCCGCTGTCGCCGGTGCGAGAGGCCCCCGGAAGTGTTCCGGGGGCCTCTCGCGGCTTACACGACGGTTCGGCTGACTCGGCGGGGACTGACGTCCTCGGCTGTCCGCGCGAGTCCTCCCACCAGCGCTGCCTCAGGCGTCCTCGGGCGGGGTCTCCCGGGGCGGGGCCTCGTGGGCGTGTTTCAGCTCCGAGCGGGCGTTCACCTGATCGGGTCCGGTGATCTCCGACCAGTAGCGATGGGTGCTGACGAACACGGCGAGTTCGCGCTCGCGCTGCCGGAGCTTCTCCACCTCGGCCTGTTCGTCCGCCGACCAGCCGGGTGAGGCGGGGCGTTCGACCTTGCGCCAGCCGTTGGCGTCGCTGAATCCGTCGAGCGGTTCGACGGACCAGGGAAGTCTCTTGAGCAGGGCCGACAGCTCGGCCCGGACCTGATGCAGTTCCTCCTGACCGGCGAGGAGGTCACTGGGAAAATCATAGGTCGTAGCCACACCACAATAATACGCCTGTTCGATTTTAAGGCGCGCGTTCCCCTTCCGTGGTTCACGCGAAAGGGTGGCCCGCAGCCCGTCCGTGGATCCGCTGCCGGGGCCGACTGTCGGACCCCTGCCCTACCGTGAAGAACATGGATGGTGTGGACGAGCGGGCAGGGCGTGCCGGAGAGCGGGTCCGTCTGGTCCCCTGGGCGGAGGGGGATCTGTGGCTGCTGCGCAGGACCAACAGCCCCGAGATGACCGCGCACCTGGGCGGGCCGGAGACCGAGGAAGCGCTAGCGGCGCGGCACAGGCGGTACGCCGTGCTCGAGCCGGGGCGGATGTACAGGGTCACGCTGGCGGACGACGGCGGCGAGACCGTCGGCTCGATCGGGTACTGGCAGCGGACCTGGCAGGGAGCGGAGGTCTGGGAGACCGGGTGGGCGGTGCTGCCGGAGTTCCAGGGGCGAGGGCTGGCTGTCCGGGCGGCCCGTGCGGTGCGGGAGGCGGCCCGGGCCGACGCGGCGCACCGGTATCTGCACGCCTTCCCGAGCGTCGACCACGCCGCTTCCAACGCCGTCTGTCGCGGGGCCGGGTTCACCCTGCTCGGACAGACCGACTTCGAGTATCCGAAGGGCCACTGGATCAGATCGAACGACTGGCGGGTGGACCTGGAGTGGGGAGACTGACGTCATGTGCCGCAGCATCAAGACACTGCGTCCGCCCGTGCTGGCCGAGCAGGCCACCGAGGACGAGATCAGAGCCGCCGCCCTGCAGTACGTGCGCAAGGTGTCCGGGTTCCGCGCGCCGGCCGCGCACAACCGGGAGGTCTTCGAACAGGCAGTGGAGGCCATCACCGGGGCCACGGCCGAACTGCTGGCGGGGCTGGAAGTGCGGGGTGGTGCCGGCACGCGGCGTGCCTCCTGAGACCGGGACATCCGGGTACCGGGGGCAGCGAAGGCACCGGCGGTACCAGGGCATCGGTGGCATCGGTGCACCCGCATCCTCGTGACCGGCCCTGGCCGGCGTGGCGGAGAGGCGGCCGGGGGAGGACCCGGTTCGCGGCCCGGCTGGGCGGGTGGCCGAGAACGCCGACGGGGCGGCGTTCACCGACTGGGTGTCGGAGTACGCCGCCCTCGGGCGGGACGCGTCGCGGCTGGTGACCTGCGCTGTCACCGCGGCTACTTCGGGTCGCGGTTGAACTTCGCGGCCGACCAGAAGTAGCCGAGCGCGGTGAGAGCCAGGCACCAGGCGACCGCGAGCCAGCCGTTGTGGCCGATCCCGGTGCCGAGCAGCAGGCCGCGCAGGGTCTCGATGGCGGGGGTGAACGGCTGGTACTCGGCGATCGGCTGGAACCAGCCCGGCATCCCATCGACCGGCACGAAGGCGCTGGAGAGGAGCGGCAGCAGGATCAGCGGCATCGCGTTGTTGCTCGCCGCCTCGGCGTTCGGACTGACCAGGCCCATGCCGACCGCGATCCAGGTGAGCGCCAGGGCGAAGAGCACCAGCAGCCCGAAGGCCGCGGCCCACTCCAGGGCCGTGGCGTCCGTGGACCGGAAACCGATGGCCACGGCGACGAGGCCCACGAGGACCACGCTCAGCACCGACTGCAGCACGCTGCCGATGACGTGTCCGATGAGCACGGAAGGCCGGTGGATGGCCATGGTGCGGAAGCGGGCGATGATGCCCTCGGACATGTCGGTGGAGACGGACACCGCGGTGCCGATCGTGGTGCTGCCGATCGTCATCAGCAGCAGGCCCGGCACGAGGTAGGCGATGTAATCGGAGCGGTCGCCGCCGATACCCGCGCTCATCGCGTCACCGAAGATGTAGACGAAGAGCAGCAGCAGCATGACGGGCGTGAGCAGCAGGTTCAGGGTGAGGGACGGGTAGCGCCGGGCGTGCAGGAGGTTGCGGCGCAGCATGGTGGACGAATCGCGCACGGCGAGGGAGAGCGAGCTCATCGGACAGCCTCCTTGGTCTGGCTGATCTGGTCGGACCGGCTGGTGCGGCTGGGGCCGGCGGGCCGCTGGTCGGTGCCGCCGGTGAGGGCGAAGAAGACGTCGTCGAGGTCGGGGGTGTGGACGGTGAGTTCGTCGGCGTCGATGCCGGCGGAGTCGAGCCGGTCGAGGAGGGTGCGCAGTTCGCGTTGGGTGCCGCCCGAGGGGATCTGCAGGGTGAGTGCTTCGTCGTCCCTGGTGGCCTCGTGCAGGGCGGTGGCGGCGGCCTGGTGGGCGGTGGGGTGGGTGAAGCGGAGCCGGACGTGTCCGCCGGGGACGATCCGCTTGAGTTCCTCGGCGCTTCCCTCGGCGGCGATGGTGCCGTCGTTGAGCACGGCGATGCGGTCGGCGAGTTCGTCGGCCTCTTCGAGGTACTGGGTGGTGAGGAAGACGGTGACGCCGTCGGTGACGAGTTCGCGGATGATCTGCCACATGTTGTGGCGGGAGCGGGGGTCGAGGCCGGTGGTCGGTTCGTCGAG